>JBAUHD010000221.1:0-1854 GCA_049680085.1 Acidobacteriaceae bacterium | reverse complement strand
GCATGTTGAATGCCTTTTTCGTTCAGGTCGGTCCCGAATAACTGTACCTGGAAGCTGGCCGCCTTGTCGCCCAGAAATTCCAGCAGGGTCATGGCCAGCGAGTAGGTCTCTTCGCCCGTCGAGCAGCCGGGCGTCCACATGCGAATCGTGCCCTTGTTGCCCTTTTCTTTCACGATGGCCGGATAGACCTGGGTCTTCAGCGCCTCGAATGCCTCGAAATCGCGGAAGAAGCTGGTCACGGGGATGAGCACGTCGTCAAACAGCTTGTCGGCCTCTTCGAGATGCTCCTTCAAGTGCTGCGCATACTCGCCCAGTGAATCCAGCTTGAGGATCACCATGCGCCGCAACGCGCGGCGGTGAATGGTATTGGGCTTGTACTGGCTGAAGTCCACTCCGCTGGTCTTCTTCAGTTGGTCGAGGATGGAGGTGAAATGCTTTTCGGGAGGGAGCGGAGCTACGGAGTCGTCCAGGTCTTTGCCCCGGTCCGCACCCTGCCCGGCTTTGGCTTTTTCCTGTCCCAGCACATAGGGATGATGTTGGATGCGGGCCAGCTCTTTCGCAATCTCTTTTGGCGGCAGAATGAAGTCCACGCACCCGGAGTCGATGGCGCTGCGCGGCATCCCGTCGTATCTGGCCGTGGTGGGTTCCTGGGCGAAGGTCAGGCCCCCCTCCGCCTTGATGTCCTCCATGCCGGACGTGCCGTCGGTGCCCGTGCCCGAAAGGACGATGCCGATGGCGCCGCTCTTGCGCTCTTCGGCGAGCGAGCGCATGAAAAAATTGACTGCTAACTGCTGGGGCAGTCCTTTGCTCCGCGGCGTCAACTTGAAAACGTCCCCGGCAATCGCCAGGCAAGTATTGGGAGGAATCACATAGACGCGGTCGCGCCTGATCTTGTCGCCGGACTTGACCTCTTCAACCGGCATCCGGGTTGCCTTGCCGAGGATTTCCGCGAGCAGGCTGTGGTGGGTCGGGTCCAGATGCTGCACCACCACGAACGCCATTCCGGTAACGGGCGGCAGCGCATGAAAAAATTCCTGGTAGGCTTCGAGGCCGCCCGCTGACGCTCCGATGGCGACGATGGGGAAAGCGCCATTTTGCGCGGCCGCATCTTTTTTCATGGGATTGCTTTTGGACGGATTTTTCTCAGTGAGAAGGGCTGATTTGGACGCGCGCGAACTCATCCTCGCTTCACGCTTTCTGGTGGCGGCAGGCTCTCTCCGGCATGGGAAGTATTGTATTCCGCATCAGGGGGGGGGGCAATTCAAGGGCCATTTTTGTCCAAACACGGAGTGCAACAAATCTGATGCCAGGTCCGCTATGCCGGTTGGCGGGGTTTGCCGAGGAAGGCCCACAGGATGGCTAGCAGGGTTATCAGCGCGATGATGAGCTGCGAGCTTACGCAGTAGAGGCAGTAGACTTCGAGTTTGTGGGCTTCGATGTTGGTGAGGTAGAGGGCGTAGGCGAGTCCCAGGATGGAGGCGAGCAGGGTGAGTCCTCGGCGGCGGAAGAAGGCGAGGATGGCGAGCAGGGCGTATCCGATGACGCCGATGGCGGCGACCGGAACCGGGCCGATCATGGAGTAGCGGCTGTGGTTGACGATGCCGCAGTCCCAGCGCGCGTTGATGTCGCAGGGCTGCACGGCGTTGGAGTAATGGATTTGGAAGGCGAGAACCGAGACCACGATGCCGAGGATGGCGAGAGCGGCAATCACATAACGCATTCTGGAATTTCCTCCGGGCGGATGGGTGACGGTTGGGCCCGATGTCCGTCCATTGTGACAGTGTATCGGAGCGGCGCGGGCGGGGTGATGCTGCGGAAGGGCTCGGATTCGGGATAAGATGAAATCAAATGCCA
>JBAUHD010000220.1:0-2110 GCA_049680085.1 Acidobacteriaceae bacterium | reverse complement strand
CAGGTATCCGGTGAGCAGGATGGAGAAGGCCAGGATTTTGGAGACGGCGGCGTTGACGGTGCGCGAAAACGGGGCACGGTCGGGCTTGACGAAAAGCGAGGCGAGGAAGGGCAGCGAGGCGGCTCCGGCGGCCTGCCCCAGCGCGACGGGAACATTGAAGAGCTGCTTGGCGTAAGTCAGCAGCGAGACGGCCCCGCCCGTCCCCGAGGCGAAATAGTTGATGATCCAGTTGTCGGCAGATACCAGCGAAACACCCAGCATGAGCGGAATGGACATTCCGACCCACTCGCGGAGGCCGGGGTTGGACCACTCAAGGATGGGGCGGTAGCGCATTCCGGCGCGGTGCGCCCAGATGGCGTTGAGGAGAAACGGTCCGAGGAAGGCTCCGGCGACCGCGCCCACCGCCAACGATGAGACACCGTAGCGCCGGTAAAGGAGGACGCCTCCGAAGATGATTCCGCAGTTGTAGATGAGCGGCGTGATGGCCTGGATGGTGAACTGCTTGCGGGCCATGAGGACGGCGGCAAAGACTCCTCCGCCGAGGAAGAAAAGCTGCGCGGGGAGCAGGATGCGGGTGAGTTGGACGCAGAGCGCGGCCTTGGCGGGATCGTTCTCAAACCCGTGCAGCAGCAGGCGGACGTACAGAGGTGCGAGAAACTCTGCGACCACGATCGCCGAGCCGAGCACCAGGCCCATGGTCGTCAGGATGACGGACATGGCGCGCTCGCCCTCACGGTCGCGGTTCTGATCGTGGTAGCGCGTCAGCATGGTAACGAAGGTGATGGAGGCGGCCCCGCCGATCAGGAAATACGACAGCATGTCCGGAAGCTGGAAGGCGGCGTTGAAGGCGTCGGCGGCGGCGGTGCGTCCGAGCAGGAAGGCGATGTACTTGGTCTTGACCAGCCCAATGACGCGCGAGGCCATGACGGAGGACATGAGCAGCAGCGTCGCGGTAAAGGCCGTGTGGCTGTGCGAGGGACTGAGGGCAGCGAGCGCCCGACGCCAGCGCGGCGTTGAGGAAGTGGTGGACATCGGCTGATTCATTCTAATCGGGACTCGCTGTTCGGAGCGGTCGGCGATAAAACGGCCAGCAGCCAGGCACAAAGACGGTTAGCGGTGAGATGGCCACCTCAAGATTCCAACGAGAGCCAGAACTGAAGAACCGCTTCCTAATCTGCTGAAGATTCTCCAACTCGTCGTCCAGTCGGCGATTCCAGGTCTGGGAAGATGGTGACGCGCAACTGTGTTGAACCGTAGGGGACTAAGGTGATTTCCTCAGTCTGAGCCGCAACTTGCGTGAAGGCGAGGTCGGGCAGAGGAGGGGTGAAAGACTGATCCGCCTGGTTGGTAATGTCTTGAAGCCTATAGTTGTCGATCTTCCGTGCGGCGACTGTCATTGTGATGGGCGGTTGCGCCCACGGATCATCTCCAAGCGCGCCAGATTTCTGCTGTATTTTCACTTGGCGATCGAGCGGGCCGGAGTCAAGGACGAGGCCGTAGTTCCACGCGCTTACCGGGTTAGCGTTATAGCCGGGGAAAGCTGGAGTGGAGTAATCGGGAACGATGAAGGTGCTCCACTCTTCCTGAATCGGCAGCGAGAAGACCAGCGGCCCGCGCTCCAGCGCAACGCCGCCGTAGGGCCACGCGGTGCGGGCCAGTTCCATGGGCAGCGTGAGAATGAGAGTGTCCCCCTGGCGGAAACGTCGGTCAAGCGTGACGAATCCCTTGGTGGGCGTGAGGGCGACGGACTCTCCGTTGATCGTGAGTCGCGGTTTGCGGCACCACGCCGGTATGCGCAGCATGAGCGGGAAATGCGCGTCGTGCTGACCGGTGAATCGGAGGCTGATGCTGTCGCGGAACGGGTAATCTGTAGTCTGCTCAATCTGCACCGGCGTGCTTTCCGGGCCCACCGTGGTCGAACCGTTGAGGGACCGTAGAGCGTGGCCGCCAAACCTCCATTCGCCGTGCGCATCCACATACGGATGGCATAGTTGGGGTAGAGGCGGTGGACATTGCCGCCGCAGCAGGCGGTACGCTGGCCGGGGTTCGGCTGATAGGCCATCATGTACCCGCCGTGCTCCATCACGTTGTGGTCCGACTTCTCCGTGGT
>JBAUHD010000219.1:0-7538 GCA_049680085.1 Acidobacteriaceae bacterium | reverse complement strand
AGCCGAGGGACCTGCACTTTCTTTTGACTGTCAGTCGCGAAGCGAGGGACCTGCGGTTCGCCTCGGTCGCCTCTGACTTTCATCCCCGAGGCCAGCCCCACGCGCGGTAGTGGGTCAGTTTGGATTCTCTGTATCAGGGCACGGCTTCAGCCGTGCCAAAAACGCCTGAAATCATTGGGGGCTTCAGCCCCTGAGCGATGTCTCTTTCCCAAACTGACCCACTACAAAAATTTCGCCCAGCATGGCATTTGAATTATCAGAAATTGGTAAAATAGAAATAGGAACAAAAAAGGAAAGGACCGCACCGCGCGGTCCTTTTTCTTTTGCAGCCCCTTTGTTCTTGAAACCCGAAAATCGTGTCATCTCGACCCGAATCGAAGGTCAAGTTCGTAACCCCTTTGCTTTCAGGATCAAATTTTCTAAACCCTTTGTTTTCAGGATCAACGTATCTTTTCTGAGCGAAATCTTATCAATCCCCGGATGGCCCACTCAAGCCCTCTTTTGGCTTGAGTGGGGAACAAAACCCTTTATTTTCAAGATCAAACCCGTAAGTCCTTTGTTTTCAGGATCAAATTTTATAACCCCTTTGTTTTCAGGATCAACGTACCTTTTTTGAGCAAAATCTTATAAACCCGACGACGACCCCCGGGTGGCCCATTCAAGCCCTCCCTTGGCTTGAGTGGGGGGACCAGCTCTTCACGTGCACCGGGAAACAAGCCATTCAATACCAATGCCAGTATCCGTTTCTCGTGGTCACATGAACATCCGTCCCAAACATCTCGCCCAGCCGCTCCGCGTCCAGCAGTTCTTCCTTCGGCCCGTCGGCCACGATCCGGCCATCCCGCATCAGGATCACGCGCTCAATCTCCGGCAGAATATCCGCCAGGTGATGCGTCACCATAATCAGCCCGGTTCCCTGCCGAGCCACACTCCGCAGCGCCTCGCGCAACTCGCGCTGCGCGGCAATGTCCAGCGCGTTCGACGGCTCGTCCAGCAGCAGCATCTCCGGCTCGTGGACCAGCGCCCGCGCAATCATCACGCGCCGCTGCTCCCCGGCGGACATCTGCCCCACCGGCTTCTGTTCCAGATGAGCGGCCTGCATCCGCTCCAGCGCTTCGTGCGCCCGCGCCCGCATCGCGTCGGTCACGTGCAGATTCGGCCACAGCGTCGAAGCGGAAAAAAATCCCGCCACCACCGCATCCAGCCCGCGCGTCACGCCCGTGCGTTCTCCGGGAAGGGTCGCCTCCACCACGCCCAGATGCTGCCGCAACTGCGACACATCCCACCGGTCGCGTCCCAGCAGCCGAAGGCTCATCCCCGGCGCAATCACCGGATAGCACTCGCAGGTAATGGTCTTGATCAGCGTGGACTTCCCGCACCCATTCGGCCCCAGAACGGCCACATGCTCGCCCGTGCGGATCGTCAGGTTCACGTCATGCAGCACCACCGCCTCGCCCCGCGCGACGTTGACGTTCCGCATACAAAGAAATTCAGTGGAGATCGCTCTTTCCGTTTTCAACAGCTATTCCCTGGCTCCCGTTCACTTGTTATGCAACTCGCGACTTTCATCGATGATAAGTGCTTTGGAGAAACAATAAAAATTCCCGACCAGCGGGAGGGCCACCGGCGAAGGATGCGCGAAGCGTGGGAGTGTCTCAGTTTGAAGGGTACGGGCTTCAGCCCGTACATAGGCTCCTCGTAATGAATGGGGCTTTAGCCCTGAGGGATTTCCTTCTTTCAAACTGAGACACTGCGAAGCGCGTCTGCCTGGACGGCCAATCCCTTTGATAAAGTAAGAATCGATCATGACGCAAATTTCTACGCTCCCCATTGAGGATGACGCCCTCCCGCGCGGCTTCCGCTTCGCCGCCGTCAAAGCCGGAATCAAGCCCAGCGGCAAGCTCGATTTTGCCGTCGCCGTGGCCGACAAGCCCGCCAGTGCCGCCGCGCTCTACACCGCCAACAAGGTGAAAGCCGCGCCGCTTTCCGTCGGCGCACAGCACCTCACCGCCAGCGGCGGACACGTCCGCGTCGTCGCCGTCAACGCCGGAAACGCCAACTGCGCCACTGGCGAAGCGGGCCTCGCCGCCTGCCGCGCCGTCTGCGCAGCCGCAGCCCAGACCTTCGGCGTCACCGGCCACGAAGTCTTCCCATCGTCCACCGGAATCATCGGCGTCCCGCTGCCGGCGGAGAAGCTCATCGCCGCTCTGCCCGAAATCGACCGCACGCTCGCCGCGGATGCAGCCCACTTCGCCGCCTTCTCGCAAGCCATCCTCACCACCGACACGCGCCCCAAAGTCGCCGCCGCCAAAATCGAGGTCGAGGGAAAAACGGTCCGCATCGCCGGAGTCTGCAAGGGCGCGGGCATGATTCATCCCCAGCTTGTCCCGCACGCCACCATGCTGGTCTACATTTTCACCGACGCCGCCATCGTCCCACCCGCACTGAGTGCCCTGCTCCGCGACGCCGTCGAAGTCAGCTTCAACCGCATCTCCATTGACGGAGACACCTCCACCAACGACACCGTCCTGCTGCTCGCCTCAGGCGCGAGCGGCGCAACGGTAGAGACCGGCAACGCAGCCTTCGCCGCGGCCCTCACCGAAGTCTGCACCTCGCTCGCAAAGCAGATCGTCGCCGACGGCGAAGGTGTCACCCATGTCGTCGAGTTGCAAATTGAAGGAGCGGCCAGCGACGCAGACGCGCTCAAGGTCGCCAAGGCCATCGCCCATTCGCCGCTGGTCAAAACCGCCTGGGCCGGCTCCGACCCCAACTGGGGACGCCTCATGGCCGCCACCGGCTACTCCGGCGCCGAGGTCGAGCCCGACCGCATCGCCATCTGGTTCGGCGACCAGCAAATCTGCGCCCACGGAGGCCGCGCCCCCGACTTCGACGAACAGCGCGCCCACGCCTATCTCAAGAACCCGGAGTTCACCATTCGCATCGCCCTCGGCATCGGCCAAGGCCATTGCCGCTTCTGGACAACAGACCTGACAGCCGAATACGTCCACATCAACGCGGATTACTCGACGTAGCTAAGAAGCGGATCGCTAAGAGGCGGGTAGCTGGTGAAGCGGGTGGCTAAAAAGCGGTCAGCAAGTGTAACAAGCACTCGAATCGCCCGATCAAAAAGCAAAGCGGTCAGCGGGCCACAAAACCCGCTAACCGCTTCTTAGCTACCCGGTTTTAGCGACCCGCCTTACCAGCCGCCCGCTTCACCAGCTAGTCGTAGTACTCCAGCCCCAGGTGCGTGATCAAATCCTCGCCCTGGATATGCCGCAGCGTGTTCTTGAGCTTCATCGACTGGATAAACAGGTCATGCTCGGGATAAAGCCCCGGCGCGGTCTGAGGAGACTTGAAGTAGAAACTCAGCCACTCCTGAATGCCGATGTGCTTCAACTCCGGGGTCCGCTGCGCAAGGTCCTGGAACAGCACCAGATCGAGAGCAAGCGGCGCGGCCAGAATCGAGTCGCGGCACAGGAAATCCACCTTGATCTGCATCGGATAGCCCAGCCATCCGAAGATGTCGATGTTGTCCCAACCTTCTTTATTATCACCACGTGGTGGGTAATAGTTAATCCTTACCTTGTGGTAAATATTCTTGTAGAGGTCCGGATAAAGCTCCGGCTGAAGGATGTGCTCCAACGCCCCCAGCTTCGACTCTTCCTTCGTCTTGAACGACTCCGGATCGTCCAGCACCTCGCCGTCCCGGTTGCCGAGGATGTTCGTCGAGTACCACCCGTGCAGGCCCAGCATCCGCGACTTGAACGCCGGAGCCAGCACCGTCTTCATAAACGTCTGCCCGGTCTTGAAGTCCTTGCCGCAAATCGGCGCGCCCGTCTGCTTCGACAGCTCAATCATGCAGGGCAGGTCCACCGTGAGGTTGGGAGCGCCGTTCACGAACGGTACGCCTTCCTTCAGTGCGGCGTAGGCGTAGATTTGCGAAGGCGCAATGCCCGGATCATTGTCCACGAGGCCCTTCTCAAACGACGCCAGCGTTGCATGAACCGCGCTCGGTTCGAGGAAAATTTCCGTCGAGCCGGTCCAGATCACCACCACGCGATCCACCTTCGACCGGAAGTTCTGGATGTCCGCTCGCACCTGCTGCGCCAGGTCGCACTTGCTCTTGCCCTTCTTGACGTGGGTCCCGTTCAGGCGCTTCACGTAATACTGGTCAAAGACGGCCGGCATCGGCTTGATCTCTTCGAGAAACGGCTTGATGGACTCCAGATGATCCTTGTCCAGCACCGCCGCATGCGCCGCGGCCTCGTACATGTTGTCCGGGAAAATCTCCCACCCGGTGAAGACAATGTCGTCCAGCGAAGCCAGCGACACGAAGTCCTTGATCAGCGGAGTGCGGTTGTCCGTCCGCTTACCCAGCCGGATCGTGCCCATCTGCGTGAGCGAGCCGATAGGCTTGGCCAGGCCCTTCCGCACCGCCTCCACGCCGGCGATCAGCGTTGTGGCAACCGCTCCCATGCCGACCACCATGACTCCCAGTTTTCCCTGCGCGGGCTGCGCCTTCGCGTCGTTTGCTGTGGACATCTCTTCCTCGTCTTCCTCTCAATAAAAAATAGCAACGTGCAAACAACTAGTCTCGCCCCTGCAAAGTGACTTTGGCAAACCGGCCCGGCGGAAAGGCGGAATTCACCTCTCCACTTGCGCTCTGGCAGCGCCGGAGCGCGTGCGATTTTTCCAGTGCGTCCAGACAAACCAGAGGACCGCGACGACGATGATGACCTCGATGGCAAGTTGGTAGCGGTGGTAGAGGACCTTGAACCGCGGATCGGTGTCCCAGGCCTGCCCCAGCCTCATGCCGGCGTAGGCCAGCACGTAGCACCACGGCAGCGAGCCCAGAAACGTGTAGATATGGAACCGGACCTGCGACATGCGCGCGATTCCAGCCGGTAACGCGATAAATGTGCGGACGACCGGCAGCAGCCTTCCCACAAATACCGTAACGAAGCCATAGCGCTGAAAAAGCCGCTCCGCGTGGTCCACATCACGATGGCTGAGCAGGACGAAACGCCCGTAGCGATCGATGAACGGGCGGCCACCCGCGGCTCCGATCCAATAGGCCACGACTGAACCCAGGTTGCAGCCGATGGCCCCGGCAATCGCCACGCCGATCAGCGAAAGAGGCCCGGTCAGCGTTGGCTGCTTCGTGTGCACCAGATACCCGGCGAAGGGCATGATGACCTCCGACGGCAGCGGAATGCAGGCCGATTCAATGGCCATCAGAAACATCACTCCCAAATATCCGGAAGCCGAAATGGTACCAACGATGAACTTGAAAATTATGGGAAGAAATTTCGAGGCCATTCGAGGGAAGTATACCTGCACGGTGAACTTACCGCCCCTGGCGCTTTGCTACGATGAGGAGGATAGCGCGGGCTCGCGCCAGAGGATTTGGATGGAGTTGCTGCTGGATGCAATCGAGGCGCGGGTTCTCGGTTCGCTCGTCGAAAAAGAAGTCACCACCCCGGAGTACTACCCGCTCTCGCTCAACGCGCTGGTGAACGCCTGTAACCAGAAGTCCAGCCGCGAGCCGGTCATGCAGTTGGACGAAATCGCTGTCCGTCAGGCGCTTTCGCGCATGGAAGACCTGGGCCTTGCCGGCCGCGTGAATGATAGCCGGGTGCTCAAGTTTGAGCATCACGCCCGCCAACGTCTCGATCTCAAGCGGCCGGAAATCGCCCTGCTCTGCCTCCTGCTGCTGCGCGGCCCGCAAACCGCCGGCGAACTGCGCAACCGCTCCGACCGTCTCTATAGTTTCGACGACCTCGCATCCGTGCAAGGCGTGCTCGAGCGCATGGCGCGCCCTGAATCCGGAGAAGGCGCAAAACCGCGCCCGGCGCTCGCCACGCTGCTTCCCCGCCGTCCCGGCGAAAAGGAATCCCGCTACGCGCACCTGCTGAGTGGCGAACCCGCCTCCGCGCCGCCGGCTCCTCAAGCCCCGCCCAACAGCCCTGACCGCATCGAACAGCTCGAATCGGAAATCGCCGCGCTGCGCACATCGCTCGAAGCCCTGTCCCAACGCCTTGAAAAACTTGAAAGCACGGCCCCGGAATAAACCGCAAACCCGGAGCAAACGTAAAATGATTGCATGAAGGTCGCCGCCGCTCCAGCCCTTAAAAAACCAGCCGCGAAAAAATCCGCGCCGAAAAAATCCCCAACCAGCAAAGGCGACCTCGCACCCGAACGCATCGCCGATCTGCTCCGCCGTCTGGAAGCGGCCTACCCCAACGCCGAGTGTGCACTGCTTCATCGCAACGCATGGGAGTTGCTGGTGGCAACCATCTTGTCCGCGCAATGCACCGACGTCCGCGTCAACCTCGTGACCCCGGAGCTTTTCAGAAAATTCCCGACACCCAAAGCGATGGCCGAGGCTTCCCTCCCCGCGCTTGAAGCCGAAATTCGCTCGACGGGCTTCTATCACAACAAGGCCAAGTCCATCTCCGGAGCGGCCAAACAGCTTGTCGAACGATTCGGAGGCAAAGTCCCCAAAACCATGGCCGAGCTGCTCACGCTGCCCGGAGTCGCGCGCAAAACCGGCAATGTCGTTCTCGGAGTCGCCTTCCACATCGCCGAGGGCGTCGTCGTCGACACCCACGTCCTGCGCCTGTCCAATCGCCTCAGCCTCACCAAATCCAGCGATCCCAAAGCCGTCGAGCAGGACTTAATCCGCATCCTCCCGCGCGACCACTGGATCCAGTTTTCCCACGAACTCATCCATCACGGGCGGCAAATCTGCATTGCACGGAAGCCGCGCTGCATCGACTGCACGCTCGAAACTTTGTGCCACTCACCGGACAAAACATGGAGCAGCCACTAGACCAGCGTTCAGCGATCGGCGTTCAGGCTTAACGCACGGACTGTGGCCGAGACGAGACCACCAACGTCGTGGGGATCGGCTTCGGAGATCGGCACCCACTCATGCTCGCGCAACGTTTGAGAGGTGATGGGGCCGATGGAGACGGCGAGGGTCCCATCGGGAGGGTTGTCATAACCAGCAGCCTGCAACAGGGCGAAGAAGTTCGTCACAGTGCTGGAACTTGTGAAGGTCGCCGCGTCGATCGGGCGGCCTGAAAACAGCACGCCGATTTTCGCGACGGACTCCCGCGGAACCACCGTCCGGTAGGCTTCCACCACATCCACCCGTGCGCCGCCTTGCGCCAGTGTCTCAGGAAGAATATCCCGCGCCACAGCTGCCCGCGCAATCAAAACGCGCTTGCCGTCAGCCCTGCCTGCCAAGGACTCCAGCAGCGACTCCGCCACATACTCCTTCGGAACCACTGAAGCAAACAGCCCAGTTTCATCCAGAGCGCGCGCGGTCGTCAAGCCAATCGCCGCAATCTTTAAATGAGAAAAATCCGCAGCCGAAATCCCAAGCGCCGACCATCGCTTCCCAATCGCGCGCACGGCGTTCGCGCTGGTCACAATGAGCCACTCGAATTCGCTCAGATTTTGGAGCGCGGCATCCAGAGCCGCGAACGACTCCGGCGGCAAAATCTCAATCGCCGGAATCTCCACCGCCTCCG
>JBAUHD010000218.1:0-1539 GCA_049680085.1 Acidobacteriaceae bacterium | reverse complement strand
TACAAAGTCAAAGTCACCACCGTCGGCAACTCCACCGGAATCGTTCTCCCCAAGGAGCTGCTGATGAAGCTGAAGATCGAGAAGGGCGATTCGCTGTACGTGACGGAGACTCCGGACGGGGTGCAGTTGACTCCTTATGAGAAGGAGTTTGCTGACACGATGGAAGCCGCAAAGGACATTATGCGGCGCTATCGCGACACCCTCCGGCGGCTCGCTCAATGATGCTGCTTTGGCTCACCAAACAGCAGGTACTCGCGATCCATGATATGCAACTCGCGTGGCATGGCGGAGCATCCGGCATCAGGGACGAGGGGTTACTGGAGTCAGCTCTGGCGCGAGCCCAAAACATCGCCAGCTACTCCGAGGAGCCCCCGTCTCTAGCGGTACTCGCGGCGGCCTACGGCTCCGGAATCGTTAGGAACCATCCTTTTGTAGACGGAAACAACCGGACTGGCCTGGTGGCCACGTTCACTTTCATTGAAAGAAATGGTTTCCGTGTGACGGCTTCACAGGAGGACGCCTACTTCGCGTTCTACGATCTAGCGGCAGGCAAGCTCTCCGAAGAGGAGCTTGCCCAATGGCTCGAAGTCAACACCGAGCCGGTATCGAAGTAGGCACGCTGCGCCTGCGGACGCGGGCTTTACACTGAGGGTGGCCCACTCAAGCCGCCGTTGCTTGAGTGGGAAACAAACTGAGGGTGGCCCACTCAAGCGCTTTTGCTTGAGTGGGGACAACGAAAACTTTATGGACAAATTTGTGATTCGCGGCGGAAACCCGCTGCTTGGAACCATTCGCGTAAGCGGAGCGAAAAACTCGGCGCTCCCATGCATGGCGGCGGCCATTCTTACCGAGGAGGAAGTCGTCCTCGAAAACATTCCCCAGGTTCGGGACATTGAGACGGAGCGGAAACTGCTGGCGTCCATGGGTGCCGAAGTCGAGCTTGGCTATGGCCGCGCTCAGCACCGCACCACCATCAGTTGCCGCGTGCTGTCAGACCCCGTGGCGAAATACGAAATCGTGAAGACCATGCGCGCCTCATCGCTGGTCCTGGGTCCGTTAGTGGCGCGCACCGGCATGGCGCGCGTAGCCATGCCCGGCGGATGTGCCATCGGCGGCAGGCCCATCGATCTGCACATCAAGGGCCTGGAGACAATGGGCGCAACCATCAGCTACGAGCACGGATACATCGAAGCGCGCGCCGAGCGGCTGAAGGGCGCGCACATCCATTTCGACAAGATCACGGTGACCGGCACCGAAGACCTGCTGATGGCCGCCGTGCTCGCCGAAGGCGAAACGCTGATGGAGAACTGCGCCCGCGAGCCCGAGGTCACGGACCTCGCCGCGCTGCTGACGGCGATGGGTGCGAATATCGAGGGGGCGGGCACATCGACCATCCGAGTGCGGGGCGTCGAGCGGCTGCACGGGGCGCGACACCGCATCAACCCCGATCGCATTGAAGCGGGCACGTTCTTAATTGCCGGCGCAATCACCGGCGGCGATCTGTGCGTGACCAATTGCAATCCGGCGCATCTGGGCGCG
>JBAUHD010000217.1:0-6857 GCA_049680085.1 Acidobacteriaceae bacterium | reverse complement strand
GTGTCCCAGTTTAGATGCCGTGCGCGCGGACGCAAGCTGTCCAGCTCAATGGAATGGCCCAAATTGCCCGAAATCAATGGATTCCATTCCCTCGCAGCCCCGGCGCTATCGGCGCATGAATCTTTTCCTCTTCATCGAGCATCTTGATATCAAGCAATATGAAAACAGCGGAACAAAGCGCGCAGAATACCAGCGGGGTCCACCTGTGGCTGGTGCTGTGGAAGGCTTTCCGCGCAATGGAGGCCAAAGCGGGCGGCAGCATCGCCGGGCTGGGACTCTGCCAGAGCGACTTCGGCGTCATGGAAGCCCTGCTCCACAAGGGCCCTCTGTCCGTGAGAGCGCTGGGAGAAAAGGTCCTGCTCACCAGCGGGTCCATGACGGCGGCGATTGACCGCCTGGAGCGGCGCGGCTGGGTTGCCCGTCGAAATGATCCCGCCGACCGGCGCAGCCGCATCGTCCGGCTCATGCCCGAGGGCCGAAAAACCATTCAGGCGCTCTTTCGCAGCCACCAGCGCGATATGGAGCGCGCGGCCGCAGCCTTGACCCGGTCCGAACGTGCGGAATTGATCGCCCTGCTGCGGAAGCTTGGGACCGGTGCCTCCGAATAGCAACTTCGATTCGCGAATCGCAGAACGACAACTTTTGAAAAACAGCGCGGTGACGCGCAGGAGGAAAAAACAATGGCGACAACTACTTTGAAAACAAAATCGGTCCTGGCCGTGCGCGACCCTGGATCAAACCACTGGGTGGGAGATGGCTTCCCGGTGCGGAACCTGTTTCCGTCCAACGGAATCGACGCGCAGGTGAACCCGTTTCTCATGCTGGATTACGCAGGCCCGCTCGAATTTAAGCCCACGCAAAAGCGGCAGGGTGTAGGCGAGCATCCTCACCGCGGTTTCGAAACCGTCACCATCGCCTATCAGGGCGCGGTGGACCATCGTGATTCTTCGGGAAACTCCGGAACCATCTTTCCCGGCGACGTGCAGTGGATGACCGCGGCCTCCGGCGTGGTCCACGAAGAAAAGCACGAGGCCGCCTTCGCCGAAAAGGGCGGAACGTTTGAGATGGTGCAGCTCTGGGTCAATCTCCCGGCCAAAGACAAAATGTCCTCCCCGCGCTACCAGGCGATTGCGAAGGAGCAGATCCCCTCTGTAAAGCTTGGCGACGAAAGTTACGCCCGAGTGATTGCCGGCGAGCTCAACGGCGTGCGCGGCCCGGCGAAAACCTTCACCCAGGTGAACGTCTTCGACCTGCGCGCGAAGGCTGGCGAGCGCTTCGATCTGGCCCTGCCGGAAGGCCAGAACGCGGCCGTGGTGCTGTTGAAGGGGAGCATCACGCTGAACGGCGCAACCCCGCTCGAAGGCGAGGCCCGCATCGCGGTGCTCGATCCCAACGGCGAAAGCGTGAGCATCCAGGCGGCTGAGGACTCAACCTTGCTCGTCCTGAGCGGCGAGCCCATCAACGAGCCGGTGGCGAGCTACGGCCCGTTCGTCATGAACACCCAGGAAGAACTGGCCCAGGCGGTAAAAGATTACCGCGACGGCAAGATGGGACATCTGGGATAACAAAAATCGCCGCCTGAATCCAAAAGGCCTCCGAGTCGACCGGAGGCCTTTTCTTTTTCTTGATAGCGGGTTTCAGAACCGATGAAGGCGCCCTTGTGCATTTCCCCCTGAACCGATACAAAGGCAGATATGCCGAAAAGAAAGCAGCCAGGCGCTTCCCGCGACAAGGGCGAGTTTCTGCCCCCGCGCCCCATCAGCCTCAAAACGCTGGGCGATTATCTTGACCTTTCTCCCGCCACCATCTCCCTGGTGCTCAACAACGCTCCCGGCGTCCGCTCGATTCCGCAGGAGACGCGCGACCGCGTCACCGCCGCGGCAAAGAAATTCGATTACCGCCCCAGCTTTTACGCACGCTCCCTGCGCAGAAGGCAGAGCTTCTCTATAGGCGTGCTCGTCCCGGAGCTGAGCGACGGCTACTCCGTCCTGGTGATGGCCGGCATTGAGGAAGTGCTCATCGAGGAAGGCTACTTCTATCTCACCGCCAGCCATCGCCGCAAAGCCGATCTTATCGAAGAGTATCCGCGCCTGCTGATGGACCGCTCCGTCGAAGGCTTCATCGCCATCGATACGGCCTTGCAGCATCCGCTGCCCCTGCCGGTCGTCGCCGTGGCCGGGCACCGCAAAATCGAAGGCGTCACGAATATTTTGCTCGACCATCGCCGCGCTGCGGAACTCGCCCTGCGGCATCTTTACCAACTCGGCCACCGTCACATCGCCTTCATGCGCGGGCAAACCTTCAGTTCCGACTCCGACGACCGCTGGAAGAGCTTTATGACGGTGGCCAGGGAACTGGGATTGGAAGTGCGCCCGGAACTGGTCATCCAGCTTCAGGTCAATCTTTCTTCCCCGGAGCTAGGCTACCCCGTGGTGCCGCAGTTGCTCGCCGCCAAAAGACCCTTCACCGCCCTGGTGTCCTTTAACGATGTCGCGGCCATTGGAGCCATTCGCGCCTTCCGTGACCACAATCTGCGCGTGCCCGAGGATGTCTCGGTCATCGGCTTCGACGACATTCAGGGCGCGGCCTATCACAATCCCAGCCTCACCACCATCCGTCAGCCGCTCAACAGCATGGGCATTACCTCGGCGCGCGTGCTGCTTGAGCGCCTGCGCGGCAAAAAAGATTATCCCGAGGAACTCGCTATTGTTCCCGAGCTGATTATCCGCGAATCCACCACCCCGCCGAATCCAAAACGCATGGCGCGTCAAGGCTGAACTCGTTCCCCGCAACCCGCCTCTTGAGATTGCGTTTACCCAGCACTAAATAGTTTTACTAACTCATCCGCCGGGTGGTAGGATGTTTTCTTCCTGAAGGAGACATCCATCTTGATCAACCGACGCCAATTTCTCAACTACAGCGCCGCCTTTGCGGGAATGGCCGCGTTTTCCCGCTACGCCCTCGCCGCCAATCCTTACTTCATGCCGGAAGACACCGCCATTCGCCCGTTCGATATCGCCGGCGCGCGCTTTCCGGAGCATTTCTTCTTCGGCACGGCGACGGCTTCCTATCAGGTCGAAGGCGCGTGGAAGGCCGACGGCAAAGGCGAATCCATCTGGGACCGCTTCGCGCACACTCAAGGAAAAATCAAGGGCGGCGACACCGGCGACGTCGCCTGCGACACCTACCACCGCTACAAGGAAGATGTTGCCATCATGAAGCAGCTCAATCAGAAGAGCTGCCGCTTCTCCGTCGCCTGGACGCGCATTCAGCCGACCGGCACGGGCGAGGTCAACCAGAAGGGCCTCGACTTCTACAGCCGCTTTGTCGATGAGCTGCTCGCCGCGGGCATCCGCCCCATGTGTACCGTCTTCCACTGGGACCTGCCGCAGGCCCTCGAAGACCAGGGCGGCTGGCCCCGGCGCGATACGTACAAAAAATTCGCCGACTATTCGGCGATCGTCGCAAAATCACTGGGCGACCGCGTGGATACCTGGGCTATCTTCAACGAGCCCTGGGTTTTCACGATGCTGGGCTATGGGACCGGAATCCATGCTCCGGGCAAGAAAGACATGAACCTGTTCCTCAAGGCCGCGCATACGGTGAACCTGGCCCAAGGCGAGGCTTTTCGCGCAATGAAAGCGGCGTCTCCGCGCGCGAAGATCGGCTCGGCCTACAGCATGTCTCCCGGCGAGCCGGCGACCAACAGCGCGGCGGACAAGGCCGCTACCGAGCGCTTCCACGCCATCAATAACATCTTCTTCCTGGAGACGGCGCTGCACGGCAGGTATCCCGATGCGTTTGAGGGCAGCAAGGCTCCGTACGAAATCATGGGGATGCGTTCCGGCGACGATAGAATCATGCGGGCTCCTTTGGATTGGGTCGGGATCAATTACTACAACCGGCACATTGTGTCGGACGCCGGGAAGGGCGGCGAGGCATTTGACCACATCAATGAATGGATGCCGGCGGTGGGGCCAATTACCTATAACGGCTGGGAGGTATGGCCGCGCGGCCTTTACGACATCGTGACGAAAATCTCGAAGGAGTACAACCGCCCCATCATCGAAATCACCGAGAACGGCTGCGCATACTCCGATGCGCCGCTGCCGGAGGACATGAACAAAGTCCCCGATGCGCGGCGGATTGATTTTTTCAAAGGGCATTTGGCCGAGCTGGCGCGCGCCATTAAGGACGGCGCAGACGTGCGCGGCTACCATGCGTGGAGCCTTTTGGACAACTTCGAATGGGCTGAGGGATACAGCCAGCGCTTCGGGCTGACCTATGTTGACTTCCGCGACCTGCGGCGAACGGTGAAGGACTCCGGCCACTGGTACGGCCGGGTTGCGGCCAGCGGCCGTTTGGAAGTCTAGCCAAATCTCAAAGCTTTCTGGCGGCCTTGCGCAAGGGCCGCCTTCTTTTTTGGGGTGGCTCGAAGTTTTACGGCGTCATCATCCTGTTATTGGCGCAATCATCATCCGGCAGCACATGGTCCGGATCAACAACCACCGACGCGACCCCTGACTTGTTGCTGAGTGTCCAGGTGTAGGTCCCCTTTGCCATCCAAACCTCCACCGGAAGTTTGATGCGGCTGCTGGTTCCGTCCTTGAAATTCACCTGAACCGTGGTCGGCAGCACAAGCTGTCCGCGATTGCGGATCGTCACAGTGGACCCCTCGATCTTGTCCACCGCCACATCGTACTTCCAATCTTTGAAGTACCATCCGCGCCAGAACCAGCTCAGGTCTTCGCCGCCCTCGCTCTCGATCTCGCGGAAGAAATCAGACGGCGTCGGGTGCTTGTAGGCCCAGTCGCGAATGTACTTGCGAAAGGCCCAGTCAAAGCGCTTTGGCCCAAGAATCTGCTCGCGCAGCAAAACCATTCCGTACGCGCCCTTGAAGTAGCTCACCGGGTGATCCAGCTTGGAACCGTAAACGTCCGCCAGCGCCATCAGCGTCGGCGCTTTTGGATTGTCGAGTACCTTCAGAATCATGTCCGGAGGCTCGCCGCCCGCCGAGTATTCCGAGTCGCGCTTGGGGCCAAACTTGCCGCCGTCAAATTTCGCCGACTCGTCAATATCAATGAACGTGTTGAATCCCTCATCCATAAAAGCATGGCGCCGCTCATTCGACCCCACAATCATCGGAAACCAGTCATGGCCAATCTCGTGCGCCGTCACCCAGAAAAGCTCCTTGTCCTTGTCCGTGTAAAGATCGAAAACGATCCCCGGATACTCCATCCCATCGGTGAAACCGCCGACGTTGATCGCGTTCGGCCAGGGATACGGATACCACTCCTTCGAGAACCGCTCCACCGTGTCCTTCACATACGCCGTTGAGTCCTTCCAGGCCTCAGCCACTTCCGGTGGGTAGACACTCATGGCCAGTGCCGACTTGTTATCAGGAAGGTTGATGCGCGAGGCGTCCCACACAAATACCGGCGACGCGCTCCACGAGACATCGCGCGTGTGATCCATGTGGAAGTGCCAGGTGAGCGGGCCGGTTTTTGTCGGGCGGCCCTCGCCTGTGGAAGCCTCCTGCGGCGTGCGGATGTAGATCGTCTTGTCGCTGGTGCGCGCCTTCTGGAGCCGCGCAATTTCCGTTTTGGTCAGCACGTCCTGCGGGTTCACCAGACGCCCCGAGCCGGCGATGATCATGTCCGCCGGGGCTTGGATGTAGTAATCGAAGTTGCCGTACTCAAGATAAAACTCGCTACCAATGTAGGGCAGCGTGTCCCATCCGCGAAGGTCATCGTAAACCGCCATGCGCGGATACCACTGCGCGATGTCGTAAATGGGGCCATCCTTCGACATCCCCCACGTCGTGCGACCGCCCCACGCGCCGGGAATCTCATAGTGGTACAAAATGTGAATCTTCATCTGGGCGCCGTGCCCCCGCAGCGCCACCGGCAGCCGAATCTGCATCCGCGTGTCGTTGACCAGATACTCGGCCCTGTGCGTCACCCCGCCCATCACCACCGAGACGGAATCCAGCACAAAGCCGTTCGTCACCTGTTCCGATACCGGAGCGGACGGGTCGCTCAGGCCGCGCGTCGCGTCCATCGCAAGAATGTGCCCGCGCGAGTCCTTGCGATAGCTGTTCTGCTCCATGCGAATCCACACGCTCGCCAGCGCGTCCGGGCTGTTGTTGGTGTAGGTAATGATCTCGTTCGCGCGAATCGCATGATCGTGCGTGTCCAGCCTCGCATGAATCAGGTAATCGGCCTCGTTCTGCCAATACCGCGGCCCCGGCGCTCCATTGCTCGAACGATAGGCATTCACAGAAGTGGGAAGCGTGAGCGGCGCAAACGTCAACCGTGGATCGTAAGTGGATGCCGTGCTCGTCTGCGCCGCTGCTAAAGCAAAAGGCAGACCCAGCGCCACAGCGGCCAGCGCGAGGCAAAAACGGCGAAAGCAAACGCAACCAGATTGCACAGCAACCCCCATTTTTCTGTAACCACCACGGTTGTCATTCCGACCGAAGTTCAACCTCAACCTTGTCATCCTGAGCGCAGCGACCGAAGGGAGCGAAGTCGAAGGACCTGCATTTTTCCGTCAACCCCAATTCTTGTCATCCCGACCGAAGCGACCGAAGGGAGCGCAGCGGAGGGACCCGCACTTCTTTCGGGGTGACCCCAACACTACTTCCGCCGCTAACGCGGCACCGTCGTCAGAGCAGTGCCGATCCAATTGAGCAGCAAATCCGGAAAACACCCGAACGCCACGACAAGCAGCGCGATGAACCCGACAACCACCCGCGCGAGCAGCGGCGTTGCAACAGGCTCGCCGCACACAGCGGAGTCGCGCACATACACCTGCTTGAGCACGCGCAAATAGTAGTACAGCGAAACCACGCTCAT
>JBAUHD010000216.1:0-8038 GCA_049680085.1 Acidobacteriaceae bacterium | reverse complement strand
GAGCTTTTTGTGGACCTCGCGGAGAACGTTTACGGCGTCGGCGGGCTCGAAGTTGCCGATGCTGGAGCCGATGTAGAGGACCATGCGGCGACCCGCCGATGGAATTTCCGCGATGCCGCGCGTGTAGTCGGCGACGCGCGCCTGGACGCGGACGCCGGGGATTTCTGATTCGAGATGCTCCGTAGCGGCGGTGAGCGCGGTTTCTGAAACATCAATGGGGACGTAATCGACTGCGCCCTGGCGGCGGACGGTGGACTTGAGAAGCAGGCCGGTTTTTTCCGCCGTGCCCGCGCCCAACTCGATGATGGTGAGGGGGCTGGGGCCGGCGTGCTCCAGAATTTCGTCCGCGTAGCGCGCAAAAATGGCGCGCTCGGTGCGGGTGAGGTAATACTCGGGCAAGCGGGTGATGGCCTCGAAAAGGCGCGAGCCGGCTTCGTCGTAAAACAGCCAGGGCGAAAGGCGCTTGGGATTGGCGGCGAGGCCGCGCAGGACTTCGGCTCCGATGGCGGTGGACGCGGCCTCAGGCAACGTAATGACGGAAGAGAGTGCGGGCATCATGGATCTCCGGGTTACTGCTGTCGATTGGCCAGGCGCACACCACTGAGCTGCCAGCGCGACGCGGGGGAAAAGAAATTTCTGTAGGTAGCGCGAAGGTGCGAGGCGGGCGTGAGAGCCGAGCCTCCGCGGAGCACCATCTGGCTGCTCATGAATTTTCCATTGTATTCGCCGAGGGCTCCGGGGAGCGCGGAGTAACCGGGATAGCCGAGATAGGCGCTGGCGGTCCACTCCCATGTGTCGCCGAACATCTGCTGCAGGCCGCTTTCATGCTCTGCCGGGGCGGGGTGCAGCGTGTCTGTCTCCAGCAGATTGCCGCGGATGGGGAGGGTTGCGGCAGCGGTTTCCCATTCGGCTTCGGTGGGCAGGCGCTTGCCGGACCAGCGGGCAAAGGCGTCGGCCTCAAAGTAGCTGACGTGACAGAGGGGAGTGGCGAGCAGCGCGGCGAGGTCGATGGGACCGCGCAGGGTGAAGACGCGCCAGGCGCCGTCGGACTCAAACCAGTAGAGCGGAGCGCGCCATTGCTGCGCGCGCACGGTGTCCCAGCCCTCGGAGAGCCAGAGCTCGGATCGCTCGTAGCCGCCGTCGCGCATGAAGTCGAGATACTCGGCGCAGGTGACCAGCCGCGAGGCGAGGGCGAACGGTTGCAGATAAGTTCTGTGCCGGGGCTGCTCGTTGTCAAAGGAGAAGCCTTCGCCGGCGTGGCCTATTTCCGCGAGGCCGCCTTCGTGCGGAATCCATGAAACGGGAGGTGCGGTGGCGGATTGGGGTAGCGCACCCTCGCGGTAGGCGGGATGGAGCGGGTTGGACCAGAAGGCGTGCTTGATGTCGTAGGCGAGGAGCTCCTGGTGCTGCTGCTCGTGGTTGAGGCCGAGCGTGACGCGGCGCTCGGCTTCGGGCGGCAGGTCGCGCTTGATGAGGCGGAGCATGGCGGCATCGACGACACTGCGGTAGGCGAGGATTTCCTCGAGCGAGGGACGCGAGAAGGAGGCGCGGAGTTTTTTTTCGGGCTGCTCGGAGACTGAATTGTAATAACTGTTGAAAAGCCAGTGAAAATCCGGGTTGAAGGGTTGGTAGCCGGGCAGGAATTCCGAGAGCAGAAAGGTCTCAAAAAACCAGGTAGTATGCGCGAGGTGCCACTTGGCGGGACTTGCGTCGGGGCAGGACTGCACCATCATGTCTTCCGGCGTAAGAGGCCGGCAGAGAGCTTCCGTTTGCCGGCGCACGCTACAGAAGTGCTGTTCCAGTTCCGTGCGCGGCAGGTTTGCAAGAGCATTTTTCAAGACGGGGTCCCCCCTTTGTTCAGAGGCAGCTATGGAACCTTGTGATGCATGGAACGGCGCGGGCCGTCCGCAGTCTCCCGCGACATTCTTTATCCGATGGCAAACCGGGGCCGGAAGTTCCACAAATTTCACTAAAAACATTTTCCCGGCTGCGTCCCGGCGGAGGCCGATGGCGTCTATTGTCCAGCTTTGCACTCCTGGTTGAAAGATACTGGTTCGATGATGAAAGCGCTCGCCCGCATTGCTGTTCCGCTGTTCGCCGCAGTGTTCTGCCTGGCTCTGATCCCCGTGCAGCTTTTCGCGCAGCCCTCGATGCAGGCCGGAGGCATGGCCGACATTCAGGCGCACAGCGTACGCGGCAATATTACGGCGATCAGCGGCAACACCATTACGGTGAAGACGGACGAAGGCGAAGTTTACACCATCGCGACGGGAGCGAACACCCGCTTCCGCAAAGAGCGGGACCCGATCCAGATCAGCGATCTGCATACGGGCGACCTGATCGCCGCCATCGGCGACAAGGACGCGAAGGCGCGCTCAGTGGGCGCCGTGTTCGTGATGGTAATGGATAAAGCGCGCTACGAGCAGATGCGGGCCGGGTTCGGCAAGACGTGGACAGCCGGGGTGGTGCAGTCGATTAAGGGGACCAACATCGTGGTCAAGCGCGCCGATAACCAGACCCAGACCATCGCGGTGGATGAAAACACCTCGTTCCGCAAACGGCGGGAAGACATCACGCTGCCGGAGATCAAACCGGGCGACACGATTGGCGCGCGCGGGGCGCTGCACAACGGAACGTTTCTCGCCACGATGGTCAATGTCGGCGGGGGCGGGGAAGGCGGGCATCGCTTCGGCGCCCGCGACGCCGAGCCTCCCAGCGCTACCGCTCAGACCACTCCAACCAACGCAACTCAGCCCCACTACTGATCCCATGCCGATCCGCTCTCTCGCATTCTCGCTCCTGCTCGCTGTGTCGCAATTGGCGACGCCCGCATTTCTTCAGGCTCAGACGCCGCACCAGACGGCGGCTGTCTCCGGACCGGTTGCCGCCGGAGGCGCCATTCATGGCACCGTGAAGTCGGGAAACGCGCCGCTGCCCGGCGTTGCCGTTACCGCGACGAACACGCTCACCGGGAAAAAGTATTCTTCGGCGACCAGCGTTACCGGGGCTTACAGCATGACGATCCCGCAGGACGGGCGGTATGTGATGCGAGCGGAGTTGGCCGCTTTCGCCGCCAGCACGCAGGAGGCTCTGCTGAACGCCGCGTCGCGCGACCATGAGGTTGACTTCGCGCTCGTACTCGCCTCGCGCGCGCAGCAGCAGGAGCAGAGGGAGCAGAGGACGGAAGCGCGCTCCCAAGTCCACGAATACTCTGGGAGTGGTAGCGAAAGCCTGTCGCTCAGCTCGGCGGCATCGAGCCTGACCGCAGCCGCTTCAGGCAATCAGGCTGGCAGCGAAGCCCAACTTCCGTCGCTCGCGAGCAACAGCGATTTTTCGAGCGAATCGGTGGCCGTGGCGGGGGAGACGGGCTACACCAGCCCGTTTGCCGGCATGACTCCGGGCGAACGGCCGCTGGACGCGGGAGGCCAGGATGCCTCCAGCAGCTTTGGGGCCGGGGGCGGGCGCGGGCGCGGAGGACGCGGCTTTGGCGGAGGAGGCGGCGGCGGGTTCCGCGGGGGACGCGGAAGCGGACGCGGCAACTTCCGGCACTTTAATCCCAACCAGCCGCACGGAGCGATTTTCTGGAACGGCGGCAACTCCGCGCTGAACGCCGAGCCCTTTGCGATTCGCGGGCAGGAAGTCAACCAGCCTGGATACGCCTCCAACCGTTTCGGCGCGGTGCTGATGGGCGTTCCATATATTCCGCATCTGATTGAGAACGACACGCACGATTTTATTTTCCTGACCCTGTCGGGCCAGCGGTCGTCCTCGCCCTTCAACGTATACGGGACGGTACCCACGACCGAGGAACGCGCCGGGAATTTCCAGAACCTGACGACGCAGAGCGGCCAGGCCATTACGCTTTATGATCCAGGCTGCTATTCCGGAGACCCCAACACGGGGCAGCCGTTTGCGAGCAACACGATTCCCGGCCAGTGCGTTTCGGCGCAGGCCACCCGGCTGCTGAGCTATGTTCCGCTGCCGAACCTGCCAGGCCAGTTCCAGAACTATCGGGAAATTTCGACGGCCCAGACCAATACCACGATGATTGGGGCGCGGCTGGTCCACAACTTCGGCAGTGGCGGCAACAACAGCGCGCTCGGAAACATGATGCGGCGATTCGCGGGGATGGCCAGCCAGGGCGTTCACCAGAATTTGAACGCGAACTTCAACTACAGCCACTCGGCGAGCGACAACCTGAACATTTTCCCCACCCTGGGCGGTAAATCGCAGAGCCACAGCTACGCGCTGGGGCTGGGCTATTCGATCAGCAAGGGAAAGCTCACCAATAGCGTGAATCTGCGCTGGAACCGCAGCAACGCGCAAACCATCAACCACTTCACCAATGCGACCGATGTGGCCAGCCAGATCGGATTGAACGGGCTGCCCGCGAATCCGCTGCTCTATGGTCTGCCTGACGTTACGCTGAACCAATTCACCAGCATCACGGAACAGCAGCCGACCTTCCGCACCAACCAGACGATCGAGCTTTCGGAAAATACGTCGTGGCTTCACAAGAAGCACAACTTCCGTTTTGGCGCGGATGTTCACCGCGTGCATCTGGACCTGATGGGCCAGACGAACTCGACCGGAACCTATACCTTCACCGGCCTCTACACGGAAGCTCCCGGAACCGATCCGAACATCCCGGCCGGGGAGGCGACGAGCGGCTCTTCGGTGGCCGATCTGCTGCTTGGATTGCCGCAGCAGACCAGTCTCCAGGCGCCATACGAAAAGTCGTACCTGCGCGAAAACATTGTTGACGCTTACGGGCTCGACGACTGGCGCGCGCGGCCCAATCTCACAATTAATGCGGGCGTGCGCTACGAATACTTTTCGCCGTACTCGGAAAAGAATGACCACCTGGCGACGCTCGACACCGGCGACAATTTTGCGCAGGTGGCTACGGTCACGCCGAACAGCATCGGGCCCTTCAGCGGCAAGTTTCCGCGGACGCTGGTGCTGCCGCAGAAACTCGATTTTTCGCCGCGGCTGGGGCTGGCGTGGGCGCCCATTCGCGGAACCGTGGTGCGGTCGGGATATGGCATTAACTACACGAACGGCCAGTATGTGAAATTTGTGCAGGACTTCGCCTTCCAGCCGCCGTACGCCGATGTGCAGACCAACGAAAACACCAGCGCCGCCGCGCCCTCCGTCACTCTTGCCAATGGCTTTCCCGCTCCGCAGACGGAAGGCAATTTTGCGGTGAACAAACATTACCGCCTGCCGTATGTGCAGGTCTGGTATGTCGATGTGCAGCACACTTTCCCGCTGGGCATCCTGCTCAACGTGGGCTACAACGGCTCGAAGGGAACGCATCTGGACATTGTGGACGCGCCGGGCCGCACGGCGACCGAATCGCTGAGCGGCGTGCTCTACAACTATGAGGACTCGACGGCCTTCTCCAACTACAACGCGCTGGCCGTGCGGCTGCGCAAGCGGATGCAAAATGGAGTGGCACTGGGCGCGACCTACACGTATTCGCATTCAATCGACAACGCGACTTCCATCGGCGGCAATGGCGGGACCTCCGCCGGAATTGCGCAGAACTGGCAGAACCTGCTTGCGGAAGAGTCGAACTCCAGCTTTGACGTGCGGCACAAGCTCAAGGGAGATTTTGTTTACGAGCTGCCCTTCGGACCCGACGCGCACTATATGACCAGCGGCAATTTTCTTTCGCAGGCGCTCAACGGAATTTCGTTCTCTGGAGACTTTGGCTTTGCAACCGGCAACCCGCTGACGCCGCGATACGAGGCCGCGATCCTCGACGTGGCGCGCGGAAGCACCGGGTCGCTGCGGCCCGACCGGGTCCCCGGCGTGTCGCTGACCAAGGGCGGAGGCTCGCTGAACAACTGGTTCAACAAAGCCGCTTTCGCCACGCCGGCGAACACCTACGGAACCGCGTCGCGCTTTTCGATTCCCGGGCCGGGGACGGTTTCGACGGATGTTTCCCTTTCCAAGACCCACCGTTTCGGCGATATGAAGACGATGGAAGTGAGGGCCACCATCGACAATTTTTTCAACACCGTTCAATACTCGGGCGTGGATACAACGGTCGGCTCCGCTACCTACGGCGAAGTCACCTCCGCCGCCGCCATGCGCCAGTTCAGCTTTTCGGCGCGGTACAGATTTTAGGGAGGCTATGGAGAATGATGCGGAAAACGAGTCTCGCCCTTGCTCTTGCCTTCGCGGCTGCGCCCTTCGCGGCGCGGGCCCAACAGCAGCCATCGACCACCGAATCCCAATTCACGCTGAAGGTGAACAGTGATCTGGTACTCACCAACGTTGTGGTGCGCGATAAAAAGACCGGCGAGGTGGTTCGCGGGCTCACCGCCAAGGATTTCACTCTACTCGAAAACGGCAAGCCGCAGCGCATCTCCAGCTTTGATTTTGAGAGCGTGGACCAGGCCGCGCCGCTCAACGAGGCCACCATCAGCGGCCAGAGCATCTTCAACGCGAAGAAGGGAGTCGCGAGCCCGGAAGAGTTGCGCAACCACCGGCTGATCGTGATGTTTTTTGACCTGACCTCGATGCAGCCCGATGACATTGAGCGCGCGCAGGAGGCAGCGCGGCACTACGTCAACCAGCAGATGCAGCCGGCGGATATTGTTGCGGTGGTCTCGCTGGATACCGATCTTTCGCTCGACCAGGACTTCACGCAGAACAAGCAATTGCTGCTCAAGGCGGTCAACAGCTACTCCAGCGCGTCGGCGCAGGGCTTTGCGGGGGGCGCGACAAGCACGTCGAACCAGGCGGAAGACGCGACCGCCTACACGCCGGACGAGAGCGAGTTCAACGACCTCAACACGGACCGCGAACTGTTCGCCATTGCCTCCATTTCCAAGTCGCTCGCCGGAATTCAGGAGAAGAAGTCGATGCTGTACTTCTCGGGCGGGATCCAGCGCGACGGCATTGAGAACCAGGCTTCGCTGCGCTCGGCCATCAATGACGCGGTGCGTGCCAACTTGTCGATCTACAGCGTTGACTCGCGCGGGCTCGAAGCAATTTCGCCGCTGGGCGACGCCTCGACGGGAAGCCTGCGCGGAGCGAATGGCTACAACGGCACATCACTGCAGAACAATCTGGACTCGAACTTCAATACGCAGGAAGTGATGGCCACGCTTTCTTCCGACACCGGCGGCAAGGCGTTTTTTGACTCGAACGATTTCGGCCCGGCGTTCCAGCAGATTCAGCACGACACTTCGGCGTATTATGTGCTCGGCTTCCGCTCGACGGACTCGCGCCGCGATGGGCGCTACCGGCGGCTTTCGATCAAGGTGGACCGCACGGACGTGAAGATCGAATCCCGCCGCGGCTACTACGCACCGGCGGACTTCAAGCACTCCAACCGCGAAGGCCGCGAGCAGCAGCTTGAAGACCAGCTTGCCAGCGACATGCCCGCGACCGATGTGGCGGTTTACCTTCAGGCCTGGTATTTCCGCACGGATGAGACCCATTACTACATTCCGATTTCGATTGTTGTGCCGGGCTCGCAGATTCCGTTTGTGAAGGGCGGCGATCGCGACAAGGCCACGCTGGATGTGATTGGGGAGGTAAAGGACGCATCGGGCCGCGTGATTGGGCAGGCGCGGCAGACGGTGAAGCTCAGCATCGACCAGGCACAGGAGGTACGGCAGAAGAATGTTGAATACTCGACAGGATTCAACCTTCCGATTGGCAAGTACCACCTGAAGTTTGTGGTGCGCGAAAACGAGACCGGGCGGATGGGCTCGTTCGAGACTGATATCAACGTGCCCGATCTACGCAAGACCCCACTGAAGATGAGCTCGGTGGTTCTGGCCAGCCAGCGCGTCACGGTACCGAAACGCGACACGAATCCAATGGTGCATGATGGCGAGGAACTGGTGCCCAATATCGCGCACGTCTTCCGGCAGAATCAGCACCTTTATTTTCTATACGAGGTGTACTCGCCGAGCCAGACGCCGAAGACGCATGTGCTGACCAGCATCGAATTCCTCAGAAATGGCGTAAAGGCCTTTGAGACGCCGCTGATTCAGGCGACGCAGCTCAACGAGCC
>JBAUHD010000215.1:0-2287 GCA_049680085.1 Acidobacteriaceae bacterium | reverse complement strand
GCGCCGAGCTTGCGGATTCATCCTTCGACCGACACAGTGCTACGGCACTTTTCTCCGGAGGTTGCGTGGGAACTGATTGGGCTGAATGAGGATTGGCGGATGCGGCGGAGAGTTATCTTGAGAAAGCGGAGTGGCGGATAGAATGTGGGATCGAGCTTCCTGGTGAGTGGAAATCGCTAACTACCCAGTTGTGCGGAAGGCTGCCTGGAAATGTGCGTTGCCCGGTTATCGCCAGTTGAGAACACGCATCCGGATTGGGCAACGGCTATCTTCCACAGCTATACAGGCTGAGAGAGGAAGGGCAACACCATCTCTGTAACTATGGCTGTGGAGAGGATGTTGTAGTGTGTCGCTCCTGGCACGATACCGAGCCGGTCTACCGAACGTAGTGATCCATCCAGTCCCGCGTCGCGCTTGCCCCCGCCGAGAGTTTCATAGAACGACACGATATGCTCAGGACGAATAGAATCAGCATCGGCAAAGATGAGCTCTGTAGGTGACTGAATATGTTTGACCTGCGCGGACCAGTCAAAATTCTGTGATTCCATCTCGCCGATCTTGCGGAGCAGATTCTCCCAATTCACCTCCGGATAGAGCTTGCCAAGCGGTGATCCTTTAATGTTCCGCGCAATCTGTGCAGCATGCAGGCCCATTTGGTCGAATGCTGCATTCACTTCTGGATATGAGCCATTTTGTGCCATGGCCGCCGAAATCACAATTAGCCGTTTTGCCGATGCTGGGTGGCGAATCACCGTCTGGAGGGCAACGCCGCCGCCCAATGAATAGCCCATAAGATCGGCCTTCCCGAGTTTCAGATACGCGATCAGTGCAGCGATATCGTCGGCCATAGATTCGAATCGAAGAGGCCGGTCGATATCTTTTGTGTGCCCGTGACCTTGCAGGTGCACGGCGATCACCTGCCGCGATTTGGCAAGCGCGGGCAGATTGGGGCCGAAGGCCTCGCTCGCTTGAACTCCGCCGTGCAACAAGATCAGCGGTTCCCCATCGCCGTGTATCTCGTAATACATCTGCAGGCCATTGACCGGAGCAAATCCTGATTTCGCATTTGGCACAGTCGGCTCTAAAGGTTGTAAGGGTTGCGCGAATACAGGAAGGATGGCCGCTGTACTCATTACCACACCTGCGTGTGCGAGAAATTCTCTTCTTTGCATCTCATCCTTCTCCTAACGCCGACAATCACGCTAGATTCCGCGATACTGGCGCTTCATCTTCGGTCTTATTCCGCACGACCAAAAGTATATTTCGCAAAGATCAACATTGTCTCAGTTGGCGCGTAATCGCGAAGTATTAAACTGAGCGGAGCTCTCGGCTTGTGGTTGCCATGAACTGCTCATTGCTTGGCCCACCACTCGTCGAAAGCCGCTAACGCTCGTTCGCACTGGAGCCGGTGGCGCTCGCGTTTGTCGCGGATTTTGCGGCGGATCTCTTCTTCGAGCGGGACCAGCAAATCGAAGGTGATGTTGGCGGGGTCGAAGCGCTTGCCTTCGGCGTGCGTGATGTAGTGGATGAGCGAGCCTAGCGCGGTCTGGCGCGGAGCGGGTTCGGGCTGAATGCCGCGCGCGTGGGCTGCGGCGTAAACGGCGGCGAGCATTCCTGTGGCGATGGATTCGGTGTAGCCTTCGACTCCGGAGAGTTGGCCCGCGAAAAAGATACCTGGATAGTTACGCATTTGCAGGGTGGGCGTGAGGACGCGCGGCGCGTTGATGTAGGTGTTGCGATGGATTTGCCCGTAGCGCAGGAATTTGGCATTTTCAAGGCCGGGGATGAGACGCAGGATGCGCGCCTGCTCGCCAAATTTGAGGTGGTTCTGAAAGCCGACGAGGTTGTAGGAGTCGGCGCGGAGATTTTCGCAGCGCAACTGCACGACGGCCCATGGAATTTGCCCGGTGCGCGGGTCGCGCAGGCCGACGGGTTTCATGGGGCCGAAGCGCAGGGTGTCGCGGCCGCGGCGGGCAGTTTCCTCAATGGGCAGGCAGCCTTCGAAATAGTCGAGCTTCTCCCAGTCCTTTTCCCTGACCTGCTCGGCGGAAACGAGCGCGTCGTAAAAACGGTCGTACTCCTCTTTCGTCATCGGGCAGTTGATGTAGTCGGCGGTTCCCTTATCGTAGCGGGCGGCGAAGTAGACGCGGTCCTTATTAATAGAGTCGGCTTCGACGATGGGGCTGATGGAGTCGTAGAAGGCGAGATGCTCGCTGCCGGTGAGGCGCGCAATTTCAGCGGAGAGCGCGTCCGAGGTAAGCGGGCCGCTGGCGAGGATGGTGATTCC
>JBAUHD010000214.1:0-11697 GCA_049680085.1 Acidobacteriaceae bacterium | reverse complement strand
GTGCATATGGACATCGCCACGGATGTCGGACTGCTCGATTAAAGTGGGCAAGACCCCGGTTTCGGCGGCTTCGAGCTCGCCGTTGTTCTCGCGGAGTTCGGGGGGAATCCATTGGAGGCCGAGGGCGTTGTAGATGTCGTGCTCGGTTGCGCCGGCGACGATCGAGCCGTCGTCTACGCGGGCGAGGGCATACTCATTGAGCGTGTAGCCGCGCTTGAGGGCGCGCTGGCGGATGGCGACGTTGTGGGCCTTGGAACCGGTGAAGTACTGGAGCGCGGCTCCGTAGGAGGCCTGGGGCAGGAGACGCACGTCCACCTGAAGGCTGTTGCGGAGGTGGAAGCTGACCTTGTTCTGGCCCTTGGCAATGAGGTCCACGATGGGCGGGTAGGCGGCGGTGTACTCGACGGCGGCGGAGACCTTGTCCTCCGTACAGGCGGGGCCGGTGACAAGGATGTCGAGGTCGCCGCAGGTTTCGCGGCCCCGACGAAGCGAGCCGGCTGGCTCGACGGTGTCGAGTCCGGGGAAGGCCTGGAGGTAGGCGATGAGCCTCTCGGCAGCGGTTTCGGCGGTGTCGATGAGGAAGCGGCCGCTGTTCCGCTTGTAGTCATCGATGCCCTTACGGAGCTTGTCGATCTGCTTCTGACCGAAGCGAGGCAGATCATTCAAGCGTTCCGCGAGGATTGCTGCTTCAAGCTCTTGAATTGAGGCGATTTGAAGCGCATCCCAAAGCAGGGCTACGGATTTGGGGCCCATGCCAGGGAGCTTGAGGAGTTCGAGCATGGTGGGGCGGTACTTAAGTAATAGTTCTTCGCGAAGGGGCAGGGTTCCGGTGGCCTGCATGTCGCGAATATTGGCGGCCATTCCTTTGCCGATGCCGGGGATGGCGAGGAGCTTTTTCGGGTCGTCGGCGATGCCGGCGATCTGGGTGGTGCTGCACTCGACGGCCTCGGCGGCTCGGCGGTAGGAGCGGATGCGGAACGGGTCGCCAGCGCTGATCTCAAGCAGGTCTGCGGTTTCGTACAGGAGCTGGGCTATGGTCCGGTTGTCCATGTGCAACTCTACGATACGCTGGCGGATGGAGTTCCGGAATGCCGGGGAAATTTTTGCTAATTTTTAGAGAGTGATCCTGATTCTAAAGGGGTTAGCACATCATCTACGCTATCATCCTCTAAAATAAGGACTTATTTGCAAAATATTCTTGAATAAGGACTTAGGGAAATATTCTGTTGTTAATGCATTCATCAAGTGCAGATCCCTCCGCTGCGTTCGCTTCGCGAACTTCGGTCGGGATGACAAGTTTTGTTTGTTTGGGGCTGATTTTGACAGAACTGGACCCCTTTCTTTCATTATAGCGGGTTGCGGGAAATCAAATGCATTTTTGCATTTTTCTATGTCATTGAATTCGATGGGGTTGAGAGGAATTTTTGGGGTTGGGGGTTGACAGGTTTTTGGGCGCGCAAAAACCCAGCCGGGCGGGTAGACCGTGTGGCTGGGTTCGGGTTGCGCGTGCGCGGTCGTGCTTTCCGGACGGGCGCACTAACCTGGGGGAGGTGGGTCAGGCGGCGTTCTGGTGGCGGACCACCTGGTCGGCCTGCGGTCCCTTCTGGCCCTGTACGATGTCGAATTCGACCTCGTCGCCTTCCTTCAAACTTTTGTAACCATCGATCTGGATGGCGCTGTAGTGGACGAAGACGTCCGGGCCGTCGTCTCGTCCGATGAAGCCGTACCCTTTCGCATTGTTAAACCATTTGACCTTGCCTGTGTATTGAGCCACGAGCCTTGCCCTTTCCTGGAAAGCGAATTCGATTGGGCTGTTCGCCAACCTGCCTTTCTAAGAGACGCAGATTGGGGTGGTTTGGTTTTCCTTTTGGTTGTGGAAGAGTCAACAGAGCGGGGGACCGCCGCATACGGTTTGGGTCAGATGAAAAGATCGGCCTGATGCTCGACGCGCAAGGGAAAACCTATGCTCTGAATTATGGATTGCGCGGGTATGCGGGCCAACTCTCTTGGCTCAACCTTATTCAATCCGCCGCCGTAGACTCTGCTTCGGAAAGCATTTCTGACCGATCTTGAAGTTACGACCTGAGGTGAGTGCCGGACTTGATCGTGGGTTAGCGGCGTTCGCGGAGGAAGGCGATGACGTGGTCGGCTTCTACGACGCCTACGAGGTGATTTTCGTGGTTGAGGACGGGTAGGGCGCGGAGGTTGTATTTGTCGAAGAGCTCGGCGACTTGCTGTTGGTGGGCGTCGGCGGGGCAGGTGATGAAGCGGGATTCGGCGAGCGATGTGAGCGGGGTTTGCGGTTCGGCAAGCAGGAGGCGGGCGAGCGGGACGACGCCTTCGAGCGTGTCCTGGTCGTCGATGAGGTAGATTTCGGTCACGGTTTCAACGTCGCCGTCGAACTCGCGCAGGGCCCGGATGGCGTCCGTGACCAGGGCGGATTTTCCGACGGCCACGTACTCGTTGGTCATGCGGCCGGCGGCGGAGTTTTCGCGGAACTCGAGCAGGTCCTCGACATCCTTGCGCTCTTCGGGTTTCATTTCTTCGAGGATGGCTTCGGAGCGGGACTCGGGCAGCTCGGCGAGCAGGTCGGCGGCGGCGGAGGGGTCCATTTCCTCGACAATGCCGGCGGCGGTCTCGGAGTCGAGGGACTCCATCATGGACTTTTGGAGTTTGGGCTCGACTTCCTCCAGGGCGTCGGCGGCGATCTCTTCATCGAGGGTGGTGAGGACGGCTTCGCGCTCGGCGGGGGCGAGGTTTTCGAGGATGTCGGCGATGTCGGAGGGGTGGAGCTGGGCGAGGCGCTCGTGCTCGATCTTGAGCTTGACGCGGCGGGCGGGGTCCACCTCGATGAGGTCCACGAAATTCCAGGGAATGACGCGGGCGGGGAACCGCATGGCGATGGCATTGATCGCGGCGGCGGGGAGCACTCCCTGAAACATGCGCCGGACCGCACCGCGGAGGCCGACTTCCACCTCGCGGATGCGGAGGTCTTCGACGCCGTTCCGGGTGAACCATTGGAGGTCCACGTCGTTGACGCGGACCACCTTTTGGCCGTGGACATCGATGATCTGGCGGTCGAGCAGGTCGTGGCGGAGGAAGATGCAGTCCTCGCCGCCGCGGAAGGGGACAAGTTCAGCCTGGTCCCGAAGCTCAAGGGCTTCGCTGGCCGCGGGGCGGAGGCCGGTGGGCGCGACCATTTGGTCGCCCTCGCGGGTTTTGAGTATGACGCTGATGATCCTGCCGGCGTCGGCGCCGGTGCCGACGGCGAGATCCTTGACGCGCCCACGCAGGCGCCCGGCGGAGTCGGCGACGGGCAGGCCGAGGAGGGTGGTCAGGGTCGGCGATGTGGCTCGTCCGTTGCTCATTTCCGGCTCGTTTCTCGCTGAAGTCTACTCCAGAAGGAGGGTGATTTCGCGGATTGGGCGTATTCTGAGCTTGACATTGCGTCCTGTCAGCAAGCAAACTGCGTCACAGGCAATTGCAGCAACGGAGCCTCCGGTTCTTAACTTATCCCCCAGGTTCTCCCGGAACTCCAGTTTGAAGGATGTCATGCCGCGTCGCGAGGAAGAGCATTTGGCCGGACCACAGGCAAGCCGCATCACCTACACGCTCGAGTCTTCGCTGGACAGCGTGAACAAGGTGGAAGAGACCGCCGAACAGATGGCCAGAAAGGCCGGGGTCGACGAGGACGAGCTTTTCAAGATCACGATGGCGGTGCGCGAGGCGGCGGTGAACGCGGTGCTGCACGGCAATTCCTATGATCCGGAGAAGCGGATTACGGCGTCGTTTGAGAACACGGGCGACTCGCTGGTGATTCGGATTGCCGATCAGGGGAAGGGGCTGGACCCGGCGACGCTGCCTGACCCGCTGGCGCCGGAGAATCTTTTGCGGGGCTCGGGGCGCGGCATCTTCCTGATACGCTCATTTATGGATGAGGTACACTTCAAGCAATTACATCCCGGAACCGAGCTGACTCTCATCAAACATCTGGGGACCGCCCACACAGGAATCTAAGGAGGAATCGCAGTGAGCATGAAAGTATCGACCCGTCAGGTGGACGGAGTGACAATTCTCGATCTGAGCGGACGTATCACTCTCGGCGAAGGCAGTGTGCAGTTGCGAGATGCGGTTCGCGATCTGCTGGCGAAGGGCCAGAAGCAGATTCTGCTGAATCTGGGCGACGTGAACTATATTGACAGCTCGGGGATCGGCGAGCTGGTGAGCGCCTACACCACGGCGCGCAACCAGGGCGGGGAACTGAAGCTGCTGAACCTGACCAAGAAGGTCCACGACCTGCTGCAGATCACCAAGCTCTACACGGTATTCGACGTAAAGGATGACGAAGCCAGCGCGGTCAGCTCGTTTACCCGCGCATAGCGAGTTTGTTTCAAAAGTGACAAAAGGGCTGCCCTCAATTGGGCAGCTTTTTTGTTGGGGGAAATTGTTGGTTGGAGCCAATTCGGAATGGGCAAAAAAAGTGCAGGTCCCTCCGCTTCGTCATTGCTTCCCACCCCATCGCGCAAAAGCGCGCGCTGGGGACCCCGGTTTCGCAATGACTCCGGTCGGGATGACAATTCATCTCATCCGCGATTCATCAAATTCTTCATTGCTGCGCGATGACTTCGGTTGGGATGGCAAGATTTGCAAATGGGTACGACAAAGTTGGATTCGCTCTAAATTTGAAGAGAGCCGCGTGCTTTCATTGAATTTCTGATTTTCGCTTATGCTGAAACGCTGGAGAATCCGGATTTTTTTGTTCCTGGCGGTGCTGGGGCCGGGGTTTATTACGGCGAATGTGGACAATGATCCCAACGGGATCCTGACCTATTCGCAGGCCGGCGCGCGCTTTGGATACGCGCTGCTGTGGACGATTATTCCCATCACGATTGCGCTGGTGGTGGTGCAGGAGATGTGCGCGCGGATGGGGGTGGTGACGGGCAAGGGCCTGAGCGATTTGATTCGCGAGGAGTTCGGGCTGCGCGTGACCGTGGTGGTGATGTTTCTGCTGGTGGTGGTGAACTTCGGCAACATTATTGGAGAGTTTGCCGGGGCGGCGAGCAGCCTGGAACTTTTCCATTTGAGCAAATACATTTCCGTTCCGATTGTGGCCGTGCTGGTGTGGCTGCTGGCGGTGCGGGGGGATTACAAGAAGGTCGAAAAAGTTTTTCTGGCCGGCTCGCTGTTCTATTTCGCCTACATTATTGCGGGGGTGCTTTCGGAGCCGAGCTGGCATACGGCGCTGGCGGCAACGGTGAAGCTTCCGTCGCGGTCGGTGTGGAAGGAGAACGGATATATTTTCCTGGTGATCAGCGTGATCGGGACGACGATTTCGCCGTGGATGCAGTTCTACCTGCAATCGTCGATTGTGGAGAAGGGCGTGCGGGTGAAAGATTACGCGGCGTCGCGGCTGGACGTGATCGTGGGGTCGATTTTTACGGATGTGGTGGGGTGGTTCATTATTGTGGCCTGCGCGGCGACCTTGTATACGCATGGGCTGGGATCGATCCATGATGCCTCGGACGCGGCTTCGGCGATGAAGCCGCTGGCCGGAGCGTATGCGTTTCTACTGTTCTCGTTTGGGCTGTTCAACGCATCGTTTTTCGCGGCGTCGGTGCTTCCGCTTTCGACGGCGTATGTGGTTTGCGAAGGTCTGGGGCTGGAGTCGGGGGTGGACAAACGGTTCCGCGAGGCTCCGTTTTTTTATTGGTTCTACACCGTGCTGATTGCGGGCGGGGCGGCGGTGGTGCTGGTTCCAAATTTTCCGCTGATCCGGTGGGCGATTGAGTCGCAGGCTCTGAATGGGGTTCTGCTGCCGATTGTGATTGTGCTGATGCTGCGGTTGGTCAACCGCCGCGACCTGATGGGCAAGCACACCAACTCGCGCTGGTTCAACGGGATTGCGTGGACGACGGCGGTGGTGGTGAGTGCGCTTTCCGTGGTGTGGATGGTGGGGGTGTTTCGGGGGAAAGGTTGAGGGCGGTGTTCGCGGCTGTCCTTGAAACCGGCAGTTTCCAGTCCACAATTCTGCCGGGTTGAGGTATACTGAAAGCACGCTCGTACTTGAGTGGGTCTATCACCGCACGTAATGCTCTTAGCACTGCCTGCCGCTACACCTTCCTCGAAATTTCAAGCGATATTCAACACCAAAGGAAACATTCCATTATGGAACAGGGCACTGTTAAGTGGTTTAACGACGCGAAGGGCTTCGGGTTTATTACCCGCGACGCCAACAACGAAGACATTTTTGTTCATTTCTCGGCGATCAACGCCAACGGCTTCCGCAGCCTGCAAGAGGCACAGCGGGTGCAGTTTGACGTGGTCAAAGGCCCCAAGGGCTGGCAAGCCGAGAACGTGCAGCCGGTCTAACGGCTGAATCGCGGTTTGTTTGAAGCGGGAGAACCTTGGGCTCTCCCGCTTTGTTTTGGCGGCACATCGGACTCCACCCCAGCCAAAAGCGAGCCTGGGTGGGGCACCTGTTGTGTCTGACCGGGCCCCCGCGACAACCTGCCTTACTTTCTGTCCAGGAGTTCGCGCATGACGATCATCGAAGCTTCAGCTTCTTATTTCGCCAGCGCCAGACCCTCAACAACCGCAGCAAATTTATCGAGTATCTCCTTCATCCCTTCCAACTGACCGGTCTCGAGTGCATTCTGCATGGTTTCATTTCCAATGAAGGTGAGTTTCGTCCGGCCGTCTCCAATATCCTCAAATAAAGTCACGTCGTACAGACCTTCTATGGCCTCATGCTCTATTCCGTAGTGCGCGGGCTCAACCCTGTTTCCCTTCGCGTCGGAAAAGTACATGGAGGAGACAATCTTCTCGTGCGGAACAATCTCATGGTATTCGCCAGCGTTCCAGAACTCCTGCCCATCCGGCGTCCTCATACAGCAGCGAAATGTTCCTCCCACGCGAAAATCCATCTCGCAAAAAGGCGCGGTAAAACCCTTCGGCCCCCACCACTGCATCACATATTTCGGGTCTGTCCACGCCTTCCAAACCAATTCGCGTGGGGCATCGAAAACTCTGCTGACAACCATCCGCTCCGTCTGATTCAGTTTGCTATTTGTCATCTCTTACCTCCGCTTTTTTCATTCGATTCACAACCGCATCCAGTTTGTCGAAACTCTCTTCCCAGAATTGGCGATAGCTGATCGCCCAATCGCCGACTGCCTTGATCGCCTCCGGCCTGAGTGAGCAGATACTCTCCCGTCCACGCTTCGTCTTGATCACAATTCGCGCGCGCACCAAGCACGCAATATGTTTTGAAATCATCTGCTGCGAGAGTGCAAAGGGCTTCGTCAAGCCATGCACAGAGGCAGGTCCACGGGAAAGCCGCTCCACCATCGCGCGGCGGGTGGGATCAGACAAAGCCGCAAAGGTTGTATCCAGACAATCCACAACCATATGGTAGTGGAAAACTGTTGAATGTCAAGTCGCATTCAGCGCGAGGTGGCCCGTTTTCTCCCACCCTTGCTGCGCGAAGCGTCGAGGACCGAGGCGACTGCGGGCTTTGATATTCCAGGAAATATTGTTCTTCGGGTTTGACAGGTGGATTAGCCGGGCGTATTACTTAACCATATGGTTAAGTATAATCCGCGCCTCGATGCCACGTTTTCCGCGCTTTCCGATGCCACGCGCCGGGAGATGCTGGTGAGGTTGATGCGCGGGGAGGCAACGGTGTCCGAGCTGGCCGGGCCGCACGCGATTTCGCTTCCGGCGGTGATGAAGCATTTGCAGGTGCTGGAGCGGGCGGGGCTGGTTTCGCAGCGCAAGATTGGCCGCGAGCGGCATTGCCGGCTGACGGCGGGCGCGCTGCAACCGGCTTCGCAGTGGATCGAGCAGTATCGCCAATTCTGGGAGCGGCAGTTTGACGCTCTCGACCGCTTTCTGGCGGAACCCCAACCTACAACCGAGGAGAAGAAATTATGTCGCAAACAGAAACCATTGCGCCGCTCGAACTGATTGTGAATCGCACCTTCAACGCGCCGCGGGAGCGGGTGTTTCGCGCCTGGACGGAAGCGGCGGCACTGAACCGCTGGTTTGCGCCCGCGCCGGGAAGAACCGTGGAATCGTCGCTCGATGTTCGGGTGGGGGGCGCGTACCGGATTGAAATGCGCAACGCCGATGGTCGTGTGTACATTTCAACGGGTGTCTATCGCGAAGTTCAGCCTCCGGCGCGGCTGGTCTTTACCTGGAATTCGGTAGGCGGCGCCGAGCCGGTGGAAGACACGCTGGTGACAGTGGAATTTTTCGAGGCGGGCGATGCGGGTGAGAAGACCCAAATTACGCTGACGCATCAGAACTTCGGGTCGGCGGAGATGCGCAACCAGCATGGGAAGGGCTGGGCGGGCTGCCTGGAGGGCTTGGAGAAGGAACTGAGCGCGTAGCGGTGGAGGGTGGTTTGGTTGGTTCCCTACTCAAGCCCAAACGCGGGCTTGAGTGGGCCACCTGGTCATGCCCGGATTCTTGAAATACCGGAGACGAGCGAAGCGAACCGCAGGTCCCTCACTTCGTGAGGGATGACACTCGCGGGTGGCGAACCGCATTTTCGGCTTGCGAGGGGCGCTCGGTCTGAATTTTCTGTTTAGCCGATTACGGAGTCGAAGAAGCGGCGGAGGAGGCGGCCTACCATGCGGGGCTGCTCCCAGGGAGCGAAGTGGCCGGCGTCGCGGAGTTCGGTGTATTCGGCTCCGTACCCGCCATTGCGGATGGTTTCGGCGAGCAGCTTCATGTCCGCGGGAGTGGAGGCGGGGTCTTCGCCGCCAGCCAGCACGAACGCGGGCACGTGAATGCCATGCGCGGTTTCAATGGAGTCGGGACGCGCGGCGAGGCCCTGCTGGACGGCGATCATGGCCTGCGGCGTAACGGATTGCATCATGGTGCGCGCTTCGGCAATGCGATCGGGATTCCTCTGGCGGGCGGTGGGGCCGATGAGCTTGTTCAGCTGCGCCTCCACAAATTCAGCGGTGCCGCGCTCGCGGATTTTTGCGATGGATTCTTCGCGCTGGAGGCGTAGGGCTTCGGTGTCGGCCTGCGGTTTGGAGCAGCAGAAGGCAAGCGCGAGGGCGCGCGATGGGTCGTTGCGCCAGATTTCGTAAAGAGTGTAGCCGCCGATGGAGCATCCGGCGAAGAGCGTGCGCTGGATCTTCAATTCGTCGAGGAGGCGGATAACATCGGCGCCGAGCTGCTCGATGGTGATGGGGCCTTCACCCGCCTCCGACTGCCCGTGTCCGCGCAGGTCGGGGAGGATGACCTGGTATTTCGAGGCGAGAGATTCAGCGGCTCCCAGCCAGAAGTGATGGTCGCAGGGGGTGGGGTGCAGCAGAACCGCCGCCGGGCCTTCTCCGAGAACCTGATAGGAAAGACGAACGCCGTTTGAGGTGTAGTCCACGTGTTGAGTTTACAAGAGGATGATCTAAATGGAGGCGGCAGGCGGAACCGGTAGTGGGTCAGTTTGAAAAAAAAATTCTTCAGGGGCTAAAGCCCGCAACGTTTTCAGCCGGTTTTGGCACTGCTGAAGCCGTGCCCTGATACGAATCGGTTCAAACTGACCCACTACCCCGGAACGCGCCCCGGCGCTTGGAGTTATTCTTTCCATGCGAGTCTTACCTCGCTCATTTCGCTTCCATGTGCCATTGAAAGGATTTTGGGTCTATGACGATTGGCAAGGTTCCCGCTCCTTATGTTCCTCTCAATAAAACGGTGCCCTCGCCGCCTCCCGGCGGACCCGGCAGGGCAACCCCGCGACCCTCGCTGGGTGGTGTACTTGCGCCTAATCAGCGCCCTTTGCAGTGGGACGAGATCAGCAGGGTGGCCAAGCCGTTCCCGAATCCCGACAGCAAAGAATTCGGATTCTGGTTCAACTACTTCTGGGCGGAAGCCATTGAAGTGCCCAATCTGGCGCACGCGCAGAAGGTGAAGATACAGGAAGCCTTCTTCACCGTTTTCGAGCCAAATCCCGCAGGCGGTTACAAACAGCGCGCTGACTTCGCCACCCTCTCCTCTTCGGCCGCCGAGAACGTGCTCCGGCAGTTGTTATTGATTGGTTTCCGCCGCGTTGCGGTCACGCAGCCGCCGCCAGCCACGAAGCTGAAGATGGCGAGCTTTCAGGGACAATCCACCGGTAACAGATTCAGGATGACGGTGCCTTCGCGGCTGATCGCCCAGGATGCCAGGGAACTGAACTTCATCAAGGTGATTGCTGAATCCGGTCCGCAAATCCCCCTCGCCTTCCGCGCCGATGGACGGGATGAGGACAAGCTGCTGAATGGCTTTGTTACCCGCGCCCGCGAGTCTTCGGAGTCGGAGGAGTATAAAAAGTACGGTCTGGACCAGCCCTGGCATCCTTTCAATAATCCTGTTTACAAGGACTCTCTGTTTCTGCGCATAGGGGCGAAGAACCGCGACAACTGCCTGAACACGGTCATCAGTGTCGGGCAGCGACTCCGGGACATTTCGCACTTTCCGATCCTGAGTGACTATGTTCTGGTGTGGAACGCCAAGGGAGTGGACGGGCAGTTTCTTGCGATCAAGCCATTTGACACGTGGGGTCCGGGGGATATCGCCGCCTGCGAATCGCACTGGCGCGAGGTCCGGGCGGTCAAGGCGGGCAATGCGATCGATCACCTTGCGAAGCGGAACTTCATGTATGTCTTCCATACCAGCGGCCTCAAGGGGGTAAATACGCAGGGATATTTTGGAGGAGACGCCTTCAACGAGCGCGGGATGCAGGGGATTCCTCGCAGCCACCTTCTGGCCGTGATTACCTTCCATCAGAAGTGGTATTACCGCGCGGAAAAGGGCCAGATTGAGATTTATGAGGTTGACTTTGAGGAGATACGGTGGCTCCAGGGGGAAGGGGTATTCGACGTCCTGCTGGGTGTGGGCGGCCGGCAGAAGGTCGAAACAGCAATCCGCGCAGAAATAGCCACGGTTGCGGCCAAGTACGCCGCGGACAAACACCGCAAGGAGCATCCGCCGGCGGCTGTCGGAGCGGCACTCTCGCCAACAGACAGAACCTCGATCACCGCAGCGCTGGGTGAACTCTACAACAGCAACAAGGCGGCGCGAGGAAATGTGATGCTCGAAAAGCAGTTCGTGAGCGGAAGACTGCCTGCGCTGGCTTCGCGGATTGCCGCCGCTTCCAATCTAGTTTGGAGCGCACTCCGTCCGAAGGCGGCTCCAGCCGGGTTTGCGCCTCCTCCGCCCTTGCGGCAATGAGCAATCGTGGCGAGCCAGCATGGCTCCGGGGTGAACAGCTTGCTGAAAAGGGCAAATGTCTTCCGCAGCATCGCACAGGGCTGAAGATGTTGCGGAAAAACTCGTGTCGCATGGCCAAATACATCCCTCAGGGGCTAAAGCCCAAGTTCATTCTGAACGATTTACGGCATGGCTGAAGCCGTGCGCTGATACGAAACTTGTTCCCCCACACAAGCAAAATCACTTGAGTGGGGCACCCAAGCTTGAGTGGCCCCCGTCAAAAAGTGCGGGGCCCTCCGCTGCGCCATTGCGTTGCAATGGCTTCGGTCGGGATGACAACCATCGCTGGATTCGGAGTTACTTCTGGAGTTTGGGGAACCAGGTGATCTGGGCCTGGATGGTGGTGTCGTGCTGGACTCCGGGCTTGTAGAAGGGGGCGACCCAGCGCTCGTACTGCACCCAGCCGCGGGCTTCAAAGTCGTTCATGAAGCGCTT
>JBAUHD010000213.1:0-1531 GCA_049680085.1 Acidobacteriaceae bacterium | reverse complement strand
ATGAATGGGAGCAGGCCGCCGCGCCGCTGGATCGTATTCCGCTTTATGTTCGGGCTGGATCGATTGTGCCGATGGGGCCGGAGGTTGAGTGGGCTCGGCAGAAGGTCGATGCTGCGATTGAGTTGCGCGTGTATCGCGGGGCGGATGGGCGCTTCACGCTGTATGAAGATCAGGGCGATACGTACGACTATGAGAAGGGGGCGCGGGCTACGATTCCTATGGAGTGGAATGAGGCGGCGCAGACGCTGACGATTGGGGCGCGGGTGGGGAGTTATCCGGGAATGCCGGCAAAGCGGGAATTCAGGGTTGTGTTTGTGGGCGCGGGGCATGGCGCGGGCGGGGTGGTCACGGCCAGCCCGGATCGCACGGTTGAGTACAGTGGGTCAGCCGTGGCGGTCCACGCGCAATAGTTATACGCCGAGGGCGGCGAGGGATGCTTTGATGGATGGAGTGCGTCCGGCTTCGACTTCGCGGCGGCGGATGGTGTGGAACTTCCAGAGGGTTTCGTTGGCCTGGGCGAGCGCGGCGATGCGTTCTGTGTAGGCGGCTAGCTTTTTGCCGGGGATGGCGAAGAGGGCCGTGTCGTCTTCGAGCACGTCGAGATAGGCGCGTGCTCCGCAGCATCCGAGGCTGAGGGCGGCGCGTCCCGTGTTCATGACCTGGGGAATGATGGCGCAGGCGGGGCGGCCCATGGCGGGAGGGTTCTGGTTCTCGACCTGCTGCGTGGCTTCGGCGAGGATGAGCGACTGCGCGGCATCGACAAAGAGCAGCACCACATCGGGCGCGAGCGGCGTTTCGGCCAGCGGCGCGTAGACGACATGCGCGGGACGCGAGTGGAGGACGGGAATCTGCGGGAGGTCCTTCGCCGTGACGTAGCCAAGTTTACCGAGGGCCTGAAGGGAGTCGGTGAGATCGGTTGCCTGGTGGGGTGGCGGCGTGAGGTTGTGGGTGTAGACGCCGATGGGGCAGAGGGCATGGTCGGCGGAGGAAGTGGCGAAGGCGCCGTGGGCGGCGTCTTCCCAGAAGCGGCAGCCGGCGGCGACCTGGCCCTGGTGCGCGGGGATGGAGTCGGGGATGGTTTGCGCGAAGCAGACGGCGACGGGCGGCTGGCGGAGTTCGAGGCTGGCGGCGAGTGTCTGGGCGAGTTCCGCGTAGTTGGTTTCCATCGGAGGGTTCAACCTTTCTGTTCGGCGGAGGCGGTGAAGCCGAGGTTGCTGATGAAGCCGCGGAGGAAGGCTTCCTTGATCTGGGCCGGGAAGTATTGGATGGTGACGATGGCTTCGGGGTAGGTTGCCTGGACGGATTTGACGCCTTTTTGCCGCTTCAGCATGGTTTCGAGGCCAACGGCGCAGGTGGGGCAAGTGAATCCGCGGACGCGCCAGTGGACGGTTTTGGTTTCGCCAGTAGGTTGATGCTCGAGGGCGTCGAGCGTGCCGATGGATGCAAGTCCGGTTGCGCTGGTGAGTGCGGCTAGCTTTAGGAATTGTCTGCGAATCATCGTGGATTCTCCTGTGCGGACGTGCTACTTCGC
>JBAUHD010000212.1:0-2141 GCA_049680085.1 Acidobacteriaceae bacterium | reverse complement strand
GACGCGGCGACGGCTTCGCAGGTGAGGCTTCCTTCGTAGGTGTTGATGCCGTCGCGGATTCCGTCGTCGCGCAGAATCGCCTCTCTGGCTCCGTGATGCGCCAACTTCATGACATAGGGAAATGTCGCGTTGGTGAGCGCCAGCGTGGAAGTGTTGGGGACGGCGGCGGGCATGTTCGTGACGCAATAGTGGACGACTCCGTTGACCTAATACGACGGGTCGCTGTGCGTGGTGGGGCGAGCGGTTTCGACGCAGCCGCCCTGGTCAATGGCCACGTCGACAATCACGGCTCCCTTTTTCATGTGCGAGACCATTTCGCGGGTCACGATTTTGGGGGCGGCAGCGCCGGGAATGAGTACGCCTCCGATGACGAGATCGGCCGCGCGGATGGCGTGGCTGACGTTGTAAGAATTGGAGGCGAGCGTTGAGAGCCTGCCGTGGAAGATGTCGTCAAGCTCGCGCAGGCGGTTCAGGTTGAGGTCAACGAGCGTGACCTTGGCGCCCATTCCGACGGCGATTTTGGCGGCGTTGGTGCCGACGATGCCTCCGCCGATGACGCAGACATTGGCGGGCGGGACGCCGGGGACTCCGCCGAGAAGCACGCCGCGTCCTCCGCGTTCTTTTTCAAGATAGGCGGCGCCGACCTGCACGGACATGCGCCCGGCGACTTCGGACATGGGCGTGAGCAGCGGCAGTGCGCCGGAGCGGTCGCGGATGGTTTCGTAGGCGATTCCGGTGACGGCGCGGTCGAGCAGCTTTTGGGTGAGGGCGGGCACGGGCGCGAGGTGGAGATAGGTGAAGAGCACGAGGCCCTCGCGGAAAAAACCGTACTCCTTCTCGATTGGCTCCTTGACCTTGACGATCATGGCCGCGTTGGCCCAGACGTTAGGGGCGGAGCCGACGATCTCCGCGCCCGCGGACTGATACTCGTCGTCGGGAAAGGCGGAAAGCTCTCCGGCATGGGTTTCCACCAGCACCCTGTGCCCAGCTTCCGTGAGTGCTCGGACGCCGGCGGGCGTAATGCCCACCCGGCTCTCGTGGTCTTTGACTTCCTTCGGAACACCTATAATCATCAAGCTCGCCTCCTGCGAAGGTTTCATCGTACCTCAGGAACGGGAGGACGCGCTTTGCTACCAATCGATTCAGGAGGACGGACGCCAGCGTGAGCAGATCGACAAAGCCTTCTTCCATGCTGGCCAACTCGCTCTTCAATAGAAGACGACGTAACATGACGCCTACTAGGATGCTCGCCACCGCACCCGCAACAAAACAATTTCGGCAGGCGTATCGTGTTGGGAAATGATCTTCCGCCGTTTTCTGCTCTGTGTAGCGTTCGCGGTTCTGGCTGTTTGTGCTTCGCCGGTGCGAGCGCAATCGCCTGTGGCGCAAACAACCGCCGTCGATCAGGGCTCCCGCTCCGCCGCCGCAACCGGCTGCTCATGCCAGGCGCTGCGGGGAACGCGCTTCAAGGCCGGCGATCAGTATGACGTGGTAGTGGCGAGCTTTGATCCGGCGGACACGACTGCCGATTCGGTTGAGGCGAGGCAGGATTTCATGATGATGATTGCCACGCCGGACGGGCGCATGTCGAAATACCTCGCCGGCATCAACTATCCCTCGCGCGACGTGCGGCTGGCGCTGATTGAGGCCAGCGACCACAGAATCGGAACGTTGAGCGATCTGGTGCTGCTCTACTGCTGCAACTACGTGCCCAGCCAGGGCAAGTACACGGTGGCGATTCTGCGCGTGATGGCGTTGGCCGGCATGGCGTCGCTGGTCGCGCTGGTCGGACTGTTTTTCCTGCTGAGGCGCAAGCCCAAGGGCCATGCGGCTTAGCTGTGCCATACTAACGCTAACACTTGCACTAAATTTCGGGCAGGTCAACTATTCATGCCTTCCATGAATGAGCCTGGCCACCTATCGTCTCTGCCATAGGCGGGGAACTTTTGCACTGAATCAGGCGGGGAAGATTAAATATGTCTCTTAAGGTGTTTCTCGAAGAAAACTTCTATCTTCACAAAGGTTTCCGCGGCACCCTGACGCTCCTTTGCTTGCTCGTGGTCATCACAGCGGCGGGTCTTGGCATTCCCTGCGCGGCGCATGCTCAGGCGATCCCCGAGGCGCGCGGCGTCATCCAGCGG
>JBAUHD010000211.1:0-4623 GCA_049680085.1 Acidobacteriaceae bacterium | reverse complement strand
GATATGGAGAGAGCGCTTGAACATTGAAAGTCGCCTGCACAAAGCTGTTCAGAGCTATTGGAACGCCCGGGCAAGAAATAAAGAAAAGCAGGTGGAGGGTGGCAAAATTGACGCTGGCACGCGCGGCGAAGTAACCGGCGGCACTCAGATGGGCGCACTAGAAGTTCTTATGGCCGATGTTTTATGCGACACCGGCCTGAAGAAGCTCGATATTAAGACTCGCACGGCTCTGGAACTGCCCGGCTATTATCGCTCAGAGAAAAAATGGGACCTTATTGTCGTCTCTGATGGTCAACTCGTCGCGGCAATGGAGTTTAAGTCTCAGGTGGGACCTTCTTTCGGGAACAACTTCAATAACCGATCGGAAGAGGCCATTGGAAGCGCGACTGATATATGGGTCGCCTACCGGGAAGGTAGATTTGGCAAGAATCCCACTCCTTTTCTAGGCTATTTTTTCCTGCTTGAGGATTGTGATCGGGTGAAGAAGCCCGTTCGCAATAAGGAGCCGTATTTCAAAGTTGATCCTGCTTTTGATGTTGCGTCTTATAGCAAACGTTATGAACTGTTGGCTCGTCGCTTGATCCTCGAACGGGTGTACACCGCCGCCTGCTTAGTGATGGCGACTAATTCGGCCAAAACAAGAATTACGCAACCCGCTCAAGACTTAAGCTTCCAGCGTTACGTTGCGGCATTGCGCGGACATGTGGTTTCGTTCCTCGGGGGCAGGTGATTAAGACGCCGCAACCGGCGGGTGGAGGTGAGTCAGATTATCCCTAAAAGGCAACGACGGCCTCTCGGATCGCTCTGGAACGAACCGGCTCCCGCATCCAGTCGGCGGACGAAAGCTCAACCTCCGCGCCAAGCCATTCGCTTAGGCGCTGCTGAAGGCTCCCGATCTTGACCAGAGTGAGGCGATTGGATTTGTCGAAGTCCGCCATCAGGTCCACATCGGACCGCTCCGAGGCGTCTCCGCGCGCAACCGAGCCGAAGACAGACAAATGCACCACACCGGAGGCGCGAAGCTCGTCGCGGTGTACACGCAGTGTCTCGATCACGCGGCTCTTGTCCATGCCCCAATTGTCGTCGAAATCATCCTGCCCCTCAAGAAAATCCGAAGCTGCCCCACTCAAAACTCTTTCGGGTGCCCCATAGCCCGCCCTGAGCGAAGCCCCATGTCTCGATTTTGAGACATGGGAGAGCACTCTCCCCAACCCGTCAAGCACTTTCGTACCGCACCCGCCCCAAACCCTTCATTCCAGACATAATAAACTTCCCGTCCCCATGCATGTGAATTTCCCCAACTTAGTAAAATAGAAGTAGGTAGAAAAACAGAAGGACCGCCAACCGGCGGTCCTTTTTATTTGCGCCCCAAAGGAGAACACCCATGGCCCAATGCAAACCCGCGCCCCTGTGCAAACCACCTCATGCCCACCGGCAAGCTCTGTCGCGGAGTCGCCCTACGCGATGAGCGTTACTGCCGCTCCCACATCCGCAACCACCGCCTCGTCGAGCTCGACCGCGCCACGCCCGCACCCCTCTCAGCCCCAATAAATTTCTCGGAAAACCGAATGGAATCAATGAACTACAGCGCACCGCTTTTTCAGAAAACCCTTTAGAATCAATGAACTACAGCAACTGGGCTTCTCAGAAAACTCAATGGAATGAATGAGTTGTAGCAATCGCCGAAAGCTTTTTTAACAAAAAATCGGGCGCGGATGCCCCATAGCCCGCCCTGAGCGGACTCGAAGGGTCTCGATTTTGAGGCATGGGAGAACAACCCAGCCAGGGATTCCTCTGAGGAGAGAAACAGACGTTTCAGCCTTGATGGCACTCAGGCTTTGTTTTTGGTGAATAGTCTCAGAATGAAGGTTAGGATCACCGCGCCGACGACGGCAATGATGATGGTGTAAATCATCCCACCGCGCCCGGCAAAGCCCAGCGAGCGCATGATAAAGCCGCCGATGAGGGCTCCAACGATGCCGATGACGATATCCATGAGAGCGCCGTAGCCGCTCCCCTTCATGATCTTGCCCGTGATCCAGCCCGCGATCAGCCCAACGATAATCCACCAGATGATGAACATTGCGCCTCCCTCACCCTGCGCCGTGAGTGTCCTACAGTCAGATGCACGCAGTCAATACAGTTGTCATGCTTTCCGGGATATATTTTCAGGCTCTCAGGACCCCGGCTCGGCATACACCCGCACGTAATCCACCAGCATCTGCTGCGGGAAGACGGTTGTCTTGTCCGGCGACCCCGGCCAGGCACCGCCCACCGCGGTGTTCAGGATGAAGAAGAACTTGCCCGCGTCGAAGGGCCAGACGGCTCCCTGGGGCAGGTTTGCGGGGGTGTAGGTGGCGTAGACGTTGGTTGGGCTGTCCACGTAGAACTTGATCAGCTTGGGCGACCACACAATCCCAAACGTGTGGAACCCGTCCCCGAACTTCTGCCCGTTCGGCAGCTCGTACGCCGACCCAATCGCCGAGCCGGTAAAGCCCGTTCCGTGAATCGATCCGTGATTGACTGAAGGCGTGCTCCCGACGCTCTCCATGATGTCCATTTCGCCGCACGCCGGCCACGGATCGGTATCGATGTCGTCGCCCAGCATCCAGAAGGCCGGCCACATGGCCTGCCCTTCCGGCATCTGGATGCGGGCCTCGATCCGCCCGTATTGAAAGCTCTGCAGGCCCTGGCTCTTGAGCCGCGCGGACGTATAGACGCCGCTCGCCGGATTCCGCGCCACGATGTGCAGATAGCCGTCCGCGCCCACATAGGCGTTGGGATTCTTTGGATCGCACGGCCCCGTCGCCGACCCATACGCGCAGTAGGTCTCGAGTTCCTGGTTGCCCCACCCTCCCGCGCCGGAGTCGTAGGTCCAGTTCTGCGAATCAGGCGCGGAGGGAGCGGTCGCTCCGTTGAACTCATCGCTCCAGACCAGCGTTTCTTTGGTGACGGTGCCGCCATTCCCGCCGTTGTTCCCAGAAGAAGCGCCGCCGCTCGCCGGAGCGGTGGACGCGCCTCCGCAGGCCGCCAGCAGGATAAGTACGGGGAGTGCGCCGAGCCGATACACCGTAGCCTTCATGGGAACCGTCCAAGCCCAAATCCGGGCGGCTCCATTATTGCAGAAACGAAAGGACAGGCCGCAGCCTGTCCCGTCACGCATTCAAATCAGCTAGCGCCCACGAGCGGAAGGCCCACAATCGCCAGCACTTCAAAGGCGCGAAGCGCGTGTGCCTGGACGGCTAGTCCTGCCTGGACGGCTAGTCCTGCCTGGACGGCTAGTCCCCAGTCCCGCCCGCGATGGACGGAATCACCAGCACCTCATCCCCGTCCTTGAAGTCATATTTCTCGTTGCCCAGAAAGCGAATGTCCTCGTCGTTCACGTAGAAGTTGATGAACCGCCGCACCTTGCCCTGCTCGTCCCTCAGGTGCGGGCGCAGCGCCGGAAAGCTGTTCTCAATATCGACAATCAGCTCCGGCAGGTTGTGCGCGCTCGACTCAATCTCTCGCGCGCCGTCGGTGTGCTTCTGAAATGCGTTTGGCAGCGTAACTTTAACGGGCATGGACTCCTCCGGCGACTAGTTCACGATCTTCACTTTGTTCTTCCACGTAGGCCTCAAAATCGGCCAATCGTGGACGGATGGCGCGCTCATCTTCATAAACTCCGGTAAGCGCGTCGGTGGTCTTCAGCCCATTGCCGGTGATACAGGAAACGGTCAGCTCGTCCGGCCGGATGCGTCCGTGCGCATAAAGACGCGCCGTAACAGCGGTAGTGACTCCGCCGGCCGTCTCGGTAAACACGCCTTCGGTTTCCGCCAGTTCCTGAATCGCGGAGACGATCTCCACGTCGGAAACGTCCTCGGCCCAGCCGCCGCTCTCGCGGATGCAGCGCGCCGCGTAGGGCCCGTCCGCCGGATTGCCAATCGCCAGCGAGCGCGCAATCGTCGAAGGCCGCTGCGGCTGAATGGTTTCGGTCCCGGCTTTCACCGCGGTCGAAATCGGCGAGCACCCGGTGGCCTGCGCGCCAAAGAACCGGACTTCTTTCTCTTCGACCAGGCCCAGCGCGATCAGTTCCTTGAACGCCTTGCGGATCTTGGTAATCAGCGATCCGCCGGCCATCGGAACCACCACATTGTCCGGCAGCCGCCAGCCAAGCTGCTCGGCAATCTCAAAGCCCACCGTCTTCGAGCCTTCCGCGTAGTAGGGCCGCAGGTTCACGTTCACAAATCCCCAGTTGAACCGCTCCGCAATCTGCGAACACAGCCGGTTCACGTGGTCGTAGTTGCCGTCAATGCGGACCAGCTTCGCTCCGTAGACTTGCGTGTTGAGAATTTTGGCGGGTTCCAGATCGGAGGGCACGAGGATGTAGGTTTTCAGTCCCAGGCGGGCGGCCTGCGCGGCCACGGCATTGGCAAGGTTTCCCGTGGACGAACACCCCACAGTATCAAATCCGAAGATTTGCGCGTTGGCCAGCGCCACGGAAACCACGCGATCCTTAAAGCTCAGTGTGGGCAGGCACACGGCGTCATTCTTCAGGTAGAGATTGCTTGCGCCAATGTGTTTGCCCAGCCGAGGCGCCTTCAGCAGCGGAGTCCATCCGGCGGGAGTCGGCGGCACATAATC
>JBAUHD010000210.1:0-1906 GCA_049680085.1 Acidobacteriaceae bacterium | reverse complement strand
CCCGAAGGGCCGCCGCCCGGCGTGCATCCCGGCGTTCCCGCCCGGCAATAAACGCTGGTGTCAAACCACTGGGCCATTTCGTCCTGGCGGGAACGATGGGCTCCCAGAAGACGCTCCGAGGTTCCGGGCAGCAGGTTGGGCCGGTCGTTATTCACGCCGTCCACGTTATCGTCGTTGCCGCTGGTGATGGTGAACGGGTTGCCGCTGTTCATCGAAAGCGTGGCAGCAATGGACCACCCATCGAGGACGTGGCGCGCAACCAGGTTGCGGTTTTCAAAATAATTCGGCTTCCACACGCCGGAGATCACAGCCTGATTCCTCATGTCATTCGGCTCAAGCTGCCGCTCCAGGCTGAGGTTGTGGTAATCCTCCGGCTGCGTGGAGCCGCTGTTGCCGATGTTGCCGGTAGTCTGGAGGTTCGCGCTGGCCAGCGACTTGCTCCAGATATAGAACCCGTGCAGGCTCAGGCCATGGCTCAGCCGCTTGGTGACGGAAACCTGAAGGCCGTGGTAATTGGCATTCTGACCATCCTCGATCACGTAGCCGTTGCTCATGTACTTGGAGCCAGGCTCCGGATTGGCACATGTGGTTGCCGTCGCAGAAGGCAGCGCATCGTAAGGCCGCCGGCAGTTGACATTCTTGGCGTTGTTCGACGCCGGATCGGCGGTGTTATAGATCGGCGCGTTCTGATCAAAGTAAAGAGGCAGCTTCCGAGCAAAGACGCCAACGTAGTTAATGCTGAAGGCCAGATTGTTCGTGATCTGCTGCTCGAAGCCAAAATTCGCCTGTATGTTATAGGGCCAGCGCATTCCCTTTTGGACAAACACCAGCGATGCCGGAGAAACATACTTCGGATTGGCCTTGTCATAAAGATAGGGGAAGGGCGAAACGCATCCGGCGAAGTCCTGGCAGTCGGTCGAGTAGACGTGCTGCAGGCTGACGACGTGGGTGAAGGCGTTGGTTTCGCGCACGGCGAAGGGCTGGAAGTTTTGCGAGAGCATCCACTCGTTGCCGCCGATGCTGTCGAAGAAGAGTCCGGCCCCGCCGTGGAAGACGGTGCGGCCGCTGCCGGCCGGATCATACGCAAAGCCGACCCGCGGAGAGAAGTGATTGTAGTTGGTATCGACGCCGCCGTCAGGCACGCCGGGATCACCGGGGAAGAGCTGGCCAAGCATGGCGTTGGGCGAGACCTTGGACTGCACGCCCGGCTCGAAGACGGCAATGCGCCGCTGCGTATCGACGGGCGCGGTCTGCACGTCGTAGCGCAGGCCCAGATTCACGGTCAAAGTGGGAGTAACGCGCCAGTCGTCCTGCGCGAAGATGCCATAGTTCCAGTAATTCTCATTGGCATCGTCGGGCGAGTCCTGGCTCATGGTGTTGGGATGGCCGATGAGGAAATCCGCCATGGCCACGCCGGTTCTGTTGTAGGTCGCCTGGCCAGCAACCGTCTTGGGAACCGCGGCGCTGGTAAAGCTGAAGACGCCGTAATTGTTGAGCAGCGTCACCAGGACATCGTGCTCGAGGTAGCCCTCGCCGCCGAAGCTGAGGGTGTGCCGCCCCTTGGTGGTGGTGAAGACATCGCGCAGGCCGTAGACGTTGTCGCCCGCCTGCGGACCGGTGATGGCATTGCCGAGCGTGAAGAAGCTGGAGACGCTGATCTGCGCCAGGGAAGGCGTTCCCTGCACGTTCAGGTCGGAACCGTAGTCGGCGAGCGATTTGGCCGGGTTGCTGATGCGGCCCGCGGCCATGCGGGAGTAGCTAAGCCACGCCTGATTGATGGAGTTGGAGGAAACGGTCCAGACATCGCTCACATTGGCGCTCTGCTGCCGATAGGCGTAGTTGGAAAGCGCCCATCCGGGAAGGTTGCTTCCGGAGGGAAGGACGATCTGGGAGCCGAGCACCTGGA
>JBAUHD010000209.1:0-2232 GCA_049680085.1 Acidobacteriaceae bacterium | reverse complement strand
GTCCCGATATATTCGATTCCGGAATAGGGGGCCAGATCGTTGTAATATCCGCATAAACAGCGGACATCGATACCCAGTTCGTGCGCCTCTTTGATGATTTCAAGAACCGTCTCCAGCGGACACCGCTCGGCAATGATGACCTCATCAATGAAATGCTTGCGGGTAATCGTTGCCAGGTCCTCCAGGCCGCCCAACACCTGAAGCCCGGCAAGCTCGGACGAGGATTCGCGTCCCGGGCAACTGATATGGCCGCGCATGGTGTAGCCGAGGTGAGCCTCGCTGCTGATGTGGCGGGCCAGCCCGCGGCTTAAATGGTCGGTTCCCAGAATCACGACATGGCGGGTGGATACTCCGCGCTCATACTGCCGGTAACGGCTCTTTCTCCACACCGCCCTGCGGATGCAGAGCGAACCCATGGCGCTCAGGATCAGCAAGATCACCAATGCGCGGGAAACGGCCAGATTATGCGCCATATACAACACACCGCAAAGGAGCAATCCCGCGGTCACGCATGCCTGCGCCGTCATGCGAAGCTCGTGCGCGCCGCTGGAGGTCTTCAGTACGTGACCATACAAGCCGTAGCGCCGCGCGACCAGGACATAGACCAGCACAAACCATGTGAGGTAAAGCATTCCCGCGGAGGGTCCGCCGATGCTTTGCCACATGTTACGGAAGCGGATGACCCTATCCAGAAAGACGGCTCGCAACAACAGGGCAGCGCCCAGAGCGAGCAGGATGGCAAGAATGTCGTTGAGCACCATGGGCAGCGACGCAAGCATGGAAGCCCGGAAGAAGCCGCGGGGTGTCCTTGGCGGAACAGCGCGCAGAGGCGGAATCTCGCCCGTCGAAGTCCGTTTATCCGGAATGTATTCCGAAGTCGCCATTTGCTCTCAGTAAAGGCAGATAGAACAGCATCAAGAGAAGACAAAAGGCGCCACCCGAAGGGCGCGGGATCGCGAACGCTTACAGAGCGTATCGGGTTACCGGCGTCTGGGGTCTCAAAAAGACAGCCACTTCCCTTCGAAGCGGGGATCAGAAATGTCCCGTACAGGTCTTGTCCTGTATCTCGCCTGAAAGATATATAGTAACCAGAAAGTAGAGGAACAAGTGGAAAATTTTTCGAGAATCCATCGCCTGCCGCCCTATGTCTTCAATATTACCGGCGAGTTGAAAGCCGCCGCGCGACGCCGCGGTGAAGATATCATTGACTTTGGCATGGGGAATCCGGACGGAGCGACTCCGGCGCACATCGTCGAAAAGATGATGGAAGCTGCCCGAAAACCGGACACTCACCGCTATTCGCTCTCCCGCGGGATCCCCCGCCTCCGCAAGGCCATCGCCAACTGGTATGAGCGGCGCTACGGGGCGGCCATTGACCCGGAATCCGAAGCCATCGTGACCATCGGCTCCAAGGAGGGCATTGCCCACCTTTGCCTGGCCACGCTCGATCAGGGAGACGTGGTGCTGGTTCCGAACCCCAGCTACCCCATCCACATTTACGGCCCGGTGATCGCCGGGGCGAACATCCGCAGCATGGCCATCCACGATACGGACAGCTTTCTGGCCGAGTTGGAGCAGACGATTCCACTGATGTACCCCAAGCCTAAGATGCTGATCCTGAACTTTCCGGCCAATCCCACGACGCAATGCGTGGACCTCGCCTTCTTTGGGCGGGTGGTGGAGTTGTGCCGCCAGCACAGCATCTGGCTGGTGCATGACCTGGCCTATGCCGACATTGTGTACGACGGATTCCGCGCGCCCTCGGTGCTCGAAGTTCCGGGCGCCAAAGACATTGCCGTGGAGTTCTTCACGCTTTCCAAGAGCTACAACATGCCGGGCTGGCGGGTCGGGTTCATGGTGGGCAACAAAACGCTGGTCGCGGCGCTGGCGCGCATCAAGAGCTACTTCGACTACGGAACCTTCACGCCCATTCAGGTCGCGTCGATTCTGGCGCTGGAAGGCCCGCAGGAGTGCGTCTCTGAAATTCGCGAAAACTATCGCAGCCGCCGCAACGTGCTGGTGCAGGGACTCAACAAGCTGGGATGGGAAGTCGCAATGCCCAAGGCGACCATGTTTGTTTGGGCCCCCATTCCTGAGCCCTACCGGCACCTGGGCTCTCTGGATTTTTCCAAGCTGCTGCTGACAGAGGCGAAAGTCGCGGTCAGCCCCGGCATCGGCTTCGGCGAATATGGAGACGGCCACGTCCGCTTTTCGCTCATCGAAAACGAGGAG
>JBAUHD010000208.1:0-2383 GCA_049680085.1 Acidobacteriaceae bacterium | reverse complement strand
TATTCGATGTCGCTTCCGGCTGGGACTCCGGTGGCGATGCGGGTGATGCGCATTCCTTCCTGCCGCAAGGTTTCAGCTAAATAGTGCGCGGTGGCTTCGCCTTCGACGGTGGGCGAGGTGGCGAGAATGATTTCCTCAACTTCGCCGCGCTGGACGCGGGCTTCGAGATTACCGATACGGAGGTGTTCGGGGCCCACTCCGTGCAGCGGCGAGAGCGTGCCGTGCAGCACGTGGTAGACGCCGTTGTAGTGAGTCTTTTCAATGGTGGCGATATTGGTGGGCTCTTCGACCACGCAGACCAGCTTCTGGTTCCGGGTGGGGCTGGCGCAGTAGAGGCACGGGTCCACGTCGGTAATGTTGTTGCAGATGGAGCAGAGGCGCAGGCGGGCCTTGACCTCGCGCACCGCCTGGGCGAGGGCTTCGGCGTCGTCGGCGCTGGAGCGCAGAATGTGGAAGGCGAGCCGCTGAGCGCTTTTGGTTCCGATGCCGGGCAGCTTGCGCAGCTCTTCAATCAGCCGCGCCATGGGTTCCGCGAATCGTGACACAGGGGTTCCTCTGGATCAGAGCGTATCGTAAATGGCCGTGACAAACATGGCGGGGGTCATTTCGCCGCGGGACCATTCCGCGTCGAGGTCCGCGGTGGGCCGGGCGGCGAGGACCTGGCTGAGGGACTGGCTGGCGATTTTGGCGCGCTCGATCCGGTTGGCCACGGTGACCAGCATTTCGCGATAGGCGACGAGGGCGGATTTGTCGCCGGCGTTTCCGTGGCTGGGAACGATTTTCGTGCGGTCGTCGGCGAGGCGAAGCAGTTGATCGACGGCCTGAATGAGGCCGTTGATGGAGCCTCCGCTGGCGGTGTCGAGGATTGGATAGGCCTTGTTGAACCAGAGCTCGCCGGTGTGGAGGATGTTGGCATTCTGGAAATGGATGAAAGTGTCAGAGTCGGTGCTGGCGCTGGGAGCGTGCACCAGGTCGAGCTGTTCATTGTTGGTGTAGATTTTTTCGCTGTCGGTGAAGGTGGCCTCGGGCAAAGCGCTGTGCGCGGCGGGCGGCAGGTTGACGTTGAGCATGGGAACCGACTGAGGACCGGAGAGATGCAGGCGAACGTTTTCTTGCGCGATGATGAAAGCCCCGGCCGCATTCAGCGCGGCGTTGCCGTCGGTGTGGTCGAAGAGCCAGCTTGTGTTGAGGAGCAGCTTGAGCGGATTCGGACCGATTTTGGTTAGCGTGTCGAGAAGATGCGGCACGCCGGTGGCCATGCCGGAGTCGATGAGGAGCTTGCCGTCCGGCCCGTTCAGAGCGACCACGTTTGCGCCCACGCTCTGGAAGAGGTAGACCGTATCAGTGAGCTTAGTGGATTGAATGGGCGCAGTGGCCGCGGCGGAGCGCATGGACTGGAGTAGAGTTTGAGCCGAGTTCTGGCCGAGGGATGGGTTCGATCCAAGGGCGAGCAGCGGATTGCGCAAGGCCAATGTGGCGGCTGCGAGGGTCGAGTTGGCCAGAAATTTCCTTCGGTTCATGATTGATTCCGGCTTTTAGCGCCCTTCCCATCGTTCGCGCACAAGCGGTGCGAAGGATGGATCGCCCGGAGGTCCACTTCTCCATGGCGCGATGAATGACGCACTTCTAGAATAGTCCGGGGGGCAGGTTGAGGCCGCCCAGCATTCCCTGCATGCTCGACTTCAACAGGTCTTCGGCGCGGCGTCCCGCTTCGTTGAAGGCGGCGGCGATGAGGTCTTCGAGCATCTCCACGTCTGCTGTGGAGCCACTGAGGCTGGCCACCGCCGACGGGTCGATGGTGACCTTCAGGATTTCCTTCTTGCCGTTCATCTTCACCGTGACGGCACCGCCGCCGGACGAGGCTTCGACAATGCTCTGGCTGAGCTTCTGCTGCATCTGCTCCTGCATCTGCTTGGCCTGTCCCAGCATTTCCTGAAGTTTGAATGGGTCCACTGCGCTACTCCTGACTACTTCTTGTCTCTGAGGTCGAGCACGCTGCGCACTTCGGCCTGAAAAAGCTGCTGCGCCTGCTTGACGAGCGGATGATCGAGCGCGACGGCCTGAATGCTCCCTCCCGCCGGGCGCTTCGGTGCGGAAGCAGCGGGTTGCGCAGCGCCTTCTCCCGACACGAAAGTAAGCTTTTGCCGCGCGCCGATGGAGCGCAGGGCGTCGCGACAGATTTTTTCCGCCTCGGCGTTCATGGTGAGGCCGAGCATGGTTTTGCGAAGAGCCACTTCTACTTCGATGCTGTTGCCTTTTTCGGTCCAGTTGCCATTGGCCAACAGGACGGCGGCGGAATTGTGTCCGGCGGCGTCGAGCGCGGCGGTTGCTGCATCGCGGATGCGGTCGAGGTCCGGCTCCGCGCCGGCGCTCAGGTCGACGG
>JBAUHD010000207.1:0-3012 GCA_049680085.1 Acidobacteriaceae bacterium | reverse complement strand
GTTCGGTGTTCAGATTGTGGCCGCAGCTCGGGCAAAGTCCTTTGCAGTCTTCGCGGCAGAGAGTTCGCGCGGGGAGGGACAAAAGCACCTGCTCCCGGAGAACGTCTTCGAGCAAAAGACCACTCTTTTGATAATACCCGATTTCGGACTCATCGGCGGTGATGGAACGCTCGGGGGGACCGGCATCGGCACCCAAGGGGCGGAAGATGAGGTCGAAGCGGCCGTCGAGGGCGCGGTGGACCGGTTCAAGGCAGCGGGCGCAGGCAACTTCAAAGTCTCCGGACCAGCCGGCCTGAAGGCGTATGTCTTCGACGATTTCGCGGTGGCCGCGATGCTCGGGAATGAGGTCGGCGCGACCGGAAACGGTGAGGGGCGAGGACTGGGTGAGTTCGGGGCCGAAGTCGATGGAGCCTGCTTTTGACGACCCGGGCTCGAAGGCGAGGTTTTCAAAGACGATTGGCTCGCGCTCAAGATCGAGAACGGTGATCAACATGGTGGGCCTCTGCGTGGGAGTTCTTCTTCTAGGGTAAGGATTGGCGACGGGCGGGGTCAAATGCGGGGGTGGAGCGAGATTTATGCAGAGCGGGTGCAGTCAGCGGAGCAAGGGGTAAAATCAGGATAGTTAGGACTATGGGCACCTCGACACAAATTTCGCTTGCGGAGTATATGCACACGGTCTACCGGCCGGATCGCGAGTACGTGGATGGCGAGGTTCGGGAGCGGAATGTGGGCAAGTGGGAGCACGCAAGAATTCAGAGCCTGCTGGCGAATTGGTTCGCCGTCCACGAATCTGAGTGGAACATGATGGTGGCGACGGAACAGCGCATTCGGGTGACGGCGACGACGGTTCGGATTCCCGATTTGGTGGTGGTCCGCTCGGGGCCGCAACCGGATGTTCTGGTGGATGCTCCGCTTCTGGTGATTGAGATTTTGTCTCCGGATGACACCTACTCCAGCCTGGAGGACCGTGTTCATGACTACCACGCGATGGGCGTGGAAACCGTATGGTTGGTTGACCCCGGAACCCGTTCTGGCAGAGTGAGCCGGGATAATAACTGGGTGTCGGCAACACGCCTGGAGATTGCAGGGTCTCCCATTTACGTGGATTTAGGCAAGATTTTCCAATCGCTTTATAAGTCCTGCTAGACAGGCGCGGCTAATCTGCGGAGTCTTTGGATGTGGAGTCCTCTGGATTAGAGGGAACGAAAGGGTTGCGAAAATCGGCAAAGACAGCCCTTCCGATCTCGAAGTTGCCGGATGCCCTGAGATACCAGCATATCCAAGCCCCAACAGAATAGCAGACGGTCCTCACGGCGGAAATTGTAACGGTGAAGTAGTTAATGCATCCGGTTGCCCTAGTTCCTTCTACGCAGGCTTCTCCCATCATCTGAAACCATACAGTACCCTGCGCACTGGCAACGACCATAACCGCTCTTGCAACGAACATAGAAATGCCGACGATTCCGATCCATTTCGCTGCCTCGGCTTTCCAACTTCTATAAACGAGAAACCCAAACAAAACCGCAATTACGATGGATAGAAAATACTCTCGGGCGAGAACCGAATTAATTGTCCGTGGCGGAAAGAAGTTTGAAAGAGATGCATGGATCGGCATACTGATGACAGTTATGCCAAATACGGCAATAAGGAAGTGCAGAAGCACTGTTCCCAAAAGGCGCATGGATTTTTTGGCTCTCATCATCGGCCTTTCATATTGAACTGCTCGCCCATTTCCGGCAAGCGCAATATGTGCGTACACTAAATAAAGACACTGGACTCCCCTTTTTGGGGAGCCGGAAGTTGCTTATGCCAGACTCCGGACCTAGAATCGTTCGCTGCTCGTTGATTCAAGCGAGCAATGTTGAGGCGGCGTCCGAGCCGCTCTCCCGTATTCGCCAATCCATGATTGACAAGCACGTTGGGCTGATCCGCCAGGCGGCGGCGGCTGGCGCGCAGGTCGTGTGTCTCCAGGAAATTTTCTATGGGCCGTACTTCCCTGCTGAGCAGTCGGCGCGGTGGTACGACTTTGCCGAGGCGATTCCGGACGGGCCGACGATCAAGCTGATGCAGTCGCTGGCGAAAGAGTTGCGGCTCGCGCTGATTGTTCCGGTGTATGAGAAGGAGGCCGAGGGCTTCTACTACAACACGGCGGCGGTGATTGACCGCGACGGTGCGTATTTGGGCAAGTATCGCAAGACGCATATTCCGCATCTGGAGCCGGGATTCTGGGAGAAGTTTTATTTTCGGCCTGGGAATTTGGGCTACCCGGTCTTCGACCTGGGCTTCTGCAAAATCGGCGTGTATACCTGCTATGACCGGCATTTTCCGGAAGGCGCGCGGGCGCTGGGGCTGAATGGCGCGGAGATCGTCTTTAATCCTTCGGCCACGGTTGCCGGATTGAGCGAGTATCTGTGGAAGCTGGAGCAGCCGGCGCACGCGGTCGCCAACGGCTACTTTGTGGGTGCGATCAATCGCGTGGGGCGCGAGGCTCCGTGGAACATTGGCGAGTTTTATGGGCAGAGCTACTTCTGTGATCCGCGCGGGCAGATTATTGCCGAGGCCGCCCGCGATAAGGACGAAGTGCTGACGGCGGATTTGAATCTGGATATGATTGCCGAGGTGCGGAAGACGTGGCAGTTCTTCCGCGACCGGCGGCCTGAGTTGTACGGCGATCTGGTAAAGCCGTAGCCGGCGCCCAAAACTACCCTGAAGGTGGCCCGCTCAAGCCGCTCTTGCTTGAGTGGGGGACAAGGAGTCACAAATGTCCGAACAAAACCTTGATCTTTCCGTGAACTTCGCCGGCATCCGCTCGCCGAATCCTTTCTGGTTGTCGTCGGGGCCTCCGACGAACACGGCTGGGCAGGTGATGCGCGCGTTTGACGCGGGCTGGGGCGGCGCGGTGTGGAAGACCATTGGCGCGCAGGTGCGCAACACCACTTCGCGCTACTCGGCCGTGAACCTGGGCCGCCGGCGCATCATGGGATTCAGCAATATCGAGTTGATCAGCGACCG
>JBAUHD010000206.1:0-7274 GCA_049680085.1 Acidobacteriaceae bacterium | reverse complement strand
GGAGAGAAGCTTTGATTTTGAGAAGCCGCTCCGGCCCGCCAACAAGTCATACAGCTTCAGCCCCGCGCCATAAAACGGCTTTTCCCAAAATCGGTAACTCGGAATGAGGAACGGAAGCTCATGCACAAGATGCGGCGCGTTCCGCAGCAAAATGCCGCGCTCTTTCAGGGCTTCCATTACCAGCGGGATGTTGCCTTGCTGAAGGTAGCGAACGCCGCCGTGAATCAGCTTGGTGCTGCGGCTCGAGGTTCCCTTGCCAAAGTCTTCGCGCTCCAACAAAAGCACGGAGTAGCCGCGGCTGGCCGCGTCCAGCGCGACCCCAGCGCCGGTCGCGCCTCCTCCAATCACCAGAATGTCCCACGGTTCTTTGCGCTCGCGCAGGCGAGCCAGCATCTCTTCGCGCTTCATGCGATCCCGGTATTCCAGGACTTCGCGCGGCTCACCGCATCCATCCATTTGGAATGGAGCCGCGTCATCTTCGCTCGATCCGCGCCCGGACGAAATACCGTGTCCGAGGCGCGCTTCGCTGCAAGCGTCTCCACGCTGGGCCAGAAGCCGGTCGCCAGCCCTGCAAGATACGCCGCGCCGAGCGCTGTGGCCTCGAATACCGCCGGACGCTCCAACGGAATGCCGAGAAGATCGGACTGAAACTGCATGAGAAGATCATTGCCCGCGGCTCCGCCGTCCACGCGCAGGTGAGTCGAGGTCTTCCCGGAGCTTTCGTCCATCGCCTTCAGAACATCCGCAACTTGAAAAGCAATGCTCTCCAGCGCGGCACGTGCGATGTGCGCGATCTCAGTCCCGCGCTGCAGGCCGATAATCAGCCCACTCGCATTGGGGTCCCACCATGGCGCGCCCAACCCTGTAAACGCCGGCACGAAATACACGCCGTTCGAAGATTCCGCCGACTTCGCCAGCGCTTCAATGTCGGAGGATTTCGCGACGAACTTCATGTTGTCGCGCATCCACTGCACCACAGCCCCGCCGATAAAAATGCTGCCTTCTAACGCGTATTCCAGCTTGCGCTCCGGACTGCACGTGAGCGTGGTCAGGAGCCGCTGGCTGGAGAGAGTGAATTCCTCCCCGATGTTTTGCAGCAGAAAGCATCCGGTGCCGTAGGTACACTTCGCCTCTCCGGCGCGCGTGCACAGGTGGCCGAACAGCGCCGACTGCTGGTCGCCGGCGATGCCCGCAATCTCAATGTCTCCGAGGCCCAGCGTCGTGGTTACGCGGCCAATTTTTTCGCTTGACCACACAACCTCGGGCATCATGTTTTCGGGAACCTTCAGCAGCTTCAGCAGATCGGCGTCCCACTTGTCTTCCACGATGTTGTAAAGCATCGTTCGTGAGGCATTGGTACGATCGGTGACGTGCCGCTTTCCGCTCGTCAAGTTCCAGATCAGCCAGCTATCGACCGTGCCGAAGGCGAGTTTGCCCTGTTCGGCGTGCTCTCGCGCGCCGGGAACATTTTCCAGCAGCCACGCAATCTTCGTTCCGGAAAAATACGGGTCAATAATAAGCCCGGTCTTGCGGCGAACCGCATCCTCCGCGCCCTCCGCCGTCAGCCGGCTGCAAAGAGGAGCGGTGCGCCGGTCCTGCCACACAATCGCGTTGTAAATTGGCCGGCCCGATTCGCGGTCCCATACGATGGTGGTTTCACGCTGGTTGGTTATGCCGAGTCCCGCCACGTCGCGCGGACGCACGCCCGCTCTTCCCAGCGCTTCGACGGCGGAACTGAGCTGCGACGTCAGAATTTCATAGGGATCGTGCTCCACCCATCCGGTATTGGAATAAATCTGCCGGAACTCCTGCTGCGCAACCTCGACGATCTGGCCGCTTTCATTGAAGAGGATGGCGCGCGAACTGGTCGTGCCCTGATCAAGAGAAAGAATGTATTTCATAGCTCTCTTTTGCTTTTTCGGATAACCCGATACTATTCGTTGTGCCCGTCGAATGTGGCGGCCCGCGACAAAATAATTGAGGCGCAAACGAAAAACGCCACAAGCTGGAATTTTTGAATGATCAGAAAACAATACTTTGGAGAACTGCTGTCCGAAGCCATCGCCGTCTTCATCATCATCGCTTTTGGCGACTCGGTGGCGGCCATGTATACACTCTATTCGCCCAGCCCCTACCAGGGAGCCTATTGGGGCGTCTGCATCGCGTGGGGCTTGAGTGTCACCATGGCCATCTACGCCACTGGCTCTGTCTCCGGCACGCACGCCAACCCCGCCGTCACGCTGGCGCTCGCCATGTACCGCAAATTTCCCTGGAGCAAGGTGGTTCCCTACTGCGTGAGCCAGGTGGTTGGCGCCTTTATTGGAGCGGCGCTTGTATATCAGTTGTATGGCCCGGTCATCAACTACTTCAACGCCGGCCAGCACCTCACACGCGCTGCGGGCGGCGCAGCCGGGGTTTTCTTCACGCATCCGGGACTGGTCATCACTCCCATGCACGCCTTTGTCGATGAAATCGTGCTCACCGCATTCCTCATTTTTGGCATCTTCGCCATTACCGAGCAGTACAACGAAATGGCGCCCAAGGCGAACTCCGGCGCATTCATGATCGGACTGCTGGTTGCGCTCATCGGCGCGTCTATGGGGTATCTGGAAGCGTGGGCCATCAATCCGGCTCGCGATTTCGGCCCGAGAGTGTTTTGCTTTTTCACAGGCTGGGGAAGCTCTGCCTTTCCATCACCCGAAAATTACTGGTGGGTTCCCATTCTCGGCCCTCTGCTTGGCGGAGCCGTCGGCGGAGCCGCCTATCAATACCTGATTCGCCCTTACCTGCCCGCCCACCTTCGCTCTCTCAGCGCCGAGCCAAAGAGCGCCGCAGTGACACCGGAAATGGACCTGACCTAAGGTTTGGCGTAAAGGGATATCCCGTGCAGCGAGTGGCTTTTCTGTTACGGCTAAGGCCGGACACCGGTCCCGCTTACGACGAAGCTCACCGCGGGTATGGCCGGAGATTCTGTAATTGCTGACGTGCGCGGGAATGCCTATCGCGACGAGAGGAATCATTTTGCAGAATTCTTGAACTCATTCTCAAGAGACGTGATTCTGCTACTCTGTTCGCCATGGCGCGAATACCGCTGATACTCCTGCTGAGTTGTTGCATGCTTTCGGCCACCGCGCAAAGCGCGCGTCCGCTTAACCGAGACCTGGCCGGGGCCAAATGGTCAGCCTTCTGGATCGCGAATCCGGGGACGCCGCCTCAAGCGCCCGGCGTTTTCTATTTCCGTAAAGAGCTTTCGCTGGCGACCGTGCCTGCGCATTATTGGGTACACGTAAGCGCGGACAACCGGTACGTGCTGTATGTGAACGGCAAATATGCGGCCGAGGGTCCGGCGCGCGGCGATCTTTTTCACTGGCGCTTCGAGACCATTGACCTGGCACCGCTGTTGCGCCCAGGCAAGAACATCGTCGCGGCGGTTGTATGGAACTTTGGCGAACTTGCGCCTGTCGCGCAGATGAGCAATCGCACAGGGTTTCTGATGCAAGGCGATACCGGTGACGAAGCCGCGGTGGACACAGGCTCAGGCTGGCGTGTGCGCCAGGAGACGGGACGTTCCGCCCTGGGCCATGCGGGCGCGAAGGGATATTATGCCGCAGGCCCCGCGGAGAAGATTGACGGGCGAGTGTTGGATTGGAATTGGGACCGGCCCGAGGATGCGGGCTCCGGGTGGGAGAAGCCGGAGCGCATTGGCCACGCCGCCATGCGACAGGCGCAGGATGCGGATAATCGCTGGGAACTGGTTCAGGACCTGCTGCCGCCGATGGAGCATCGGCTGGTGAAGGCCGGAGCGCCGGTGCGCGTCGAGGGACTACCCTCTCTGCCGGCGTTTCCCGCAGTCCCGCTTGAGATTCCAGCGAACACGCACGTCACGCTTCTGCTGGATCATCGGGTACTGCAGACGGCGTATCCTGAGCTGACAATCAGCGGCGGGCGCGACGCCAAAATAGCGATTACCTATGCTGAGGCGCTTTACGACGCGCAGGGGAACAAAGGCAATCGCAATCAGATTGAGGGCCGTCACATCGAAGGCATCACCGATGAACTGGTTGCGGACGGTGGCGCCCATCGCAGCTTTCAGCCGCTCTGGTGGCGGACCTGGAGGTATCTCCAGATTGACGTGACAACGAAAGCCGCGCCCTTGCGGCTGGATTCCATGCGCGCCTGGTTCTCCGCATATCCATTCGTGGAGAAAGCCGCGATCAGCGGTGATATTCCTCAACTAGACAAGTTGTGGGGAACGGGATGGCGAACCGCCCGGTTGTGCGCGCATGAAACCTATATGGATACTCCCTACTGGGAGCAGTTGCAGTACGTCGGTGACACGCGCATCCAGGCGCTGATTTCTTACGTTGTCTCGGGAGACAGCCGGCTTGCGCGTCAGGCTATCGTCAATATTGATGACTCTCGCATTCCGGAGGGAATCACGCAGAGCCGTTATCCGTCGGCGCTGCCGCAGTTCATTCCACCTTTTTCGCTGCTTTGGGTCGGCATGGTTCACGATTACTGGATGTATGTCGATGATCTGCCGCTGGTAAAGGAGACACTGCCTCATACGCGTCCGGTGCTCGACTGGTTTATCGCGAGGCTGCGTCCTGACGGGCTGCTGGGAAAAATGCAATGGTGGGAATTCGGCGATTGGACTGGCGACTATCCGAATGGGGTTCCGCCTCAGGATGCGGATGGCGGTTCTTCGTTTCTGACTTTGCAGTTCATTGAGGCGCTGCACGACGCGGCGCAGATGGAATCTCTTTACGGGAGCCGGGAGCGCGCACATGAGTACACGGCCATTATTCGAAAAGCGACCGAAGCGCTGAACCGGGAGAACTGGGATCCGAAATATGGTCTCTACGCCGATACTCCGGCCCGCAAAACCTACAGCCAGGAGGCGAATATTCTCGCTGTCTGGCTCGATGTGGCTCCTCGCGACCAGCAAGCGCCTATTCTGCGCAGGATTCTTGCGTCCCATGAGCACACGCAGACGCTCGTGGCGGGTAAGCCAGTGCCGCCCATGTCCGCCCCGAGCTACTACTTCCGCTTCTATCTGAGCCGGGCGCTGGAACACGCTGGACTCGCGGACGTGTATCTGAGTAACTTGGACCCTTGGTATAACATGCTCCATCTTGGACTGAGCACCTGGGCGGAAACGCCGGAACCCACTCGCTCGGATTGTCACGCATGGAGCGCCAGCCCCAATTACGACCTGCTCACCCTCGTCGCAGGCATCCACCCCGCGACGCCCGGATTCCGAAAGGTCCGCATCGAGCCGCATCTGCGCGGGCTCCACCATCTCGAAGCGTCCATGCCACACGCGGGTGGTCTGATCCAGACAAGCTACAAGCTGGACGGTAAGAGTTGGATGGCAACGATCGATCTTCCACCCGGGCTCGAAGGCAATTTGATTTGGGAAGGCCACAGCTATCGATTGCACAGCGGTACGCAAACACTTCGTCTCGGTGTTGCTTCCGATTGAACGCGGAAGAGAGCGAGTTGAGCATGGTGGAGGAATCAGCGCTTCAAGTAACATAGTTTCATTGACGATTTCTTTTCAAAAGATAATTCCACGGGAGTGCGATTGTGGACACGAAAGAAGAGCGAATAAGCAGCGCCCTTGATTCTCTTCAGATCGAGCTGCCTTCGTGGGGATTTGCCAATACCGGCACCCGGTTCGGCAAATATCTCCAGGCGGAAGCGGCTACCTGCGTCGAAGACAAATTCGCCGATGCCGCCGAGGTGCATGCGCTTACCGGCGCCTGCCCCACGCTCGCCCTTCACGTTGCATGGGACCTTCCCAACGGGTTGGCGGACATCGCCTCAATCCGAGACCTCGAGCATAAGTACGGCATACGCTCGGGCTCCATTAATCCCAACCTCTTCGAGTCCCAACAATACAAATACGGATCTATCTGCAACCCCGATCCCGCTGTGCGCCGTCAGGCGATCAGCCACCTGCTGGACTCGGTGCGAATTGCGCGCGGATTAAACTCGCGCGACATTTCGATCTGGGTAGCCGACGGCTCCAATTATCCCGGCACACAAAGCATCCACCGGCGCATTGAGTGGATGGAGGAAGCGCTGACGGAGACGCACGCCGCGCTCGATCTCGACCAGCGTCTTCTGATTGAATACAAGCCATTCGAACCCGCCTTTTATCACACGGACATCGCGGATTGGGGCATGGCGCTGCTGCTCGCGCGCCGTGCCGGTCCGCAGGCCGTCGTACTCGTCGATACCGGCCACCACTACCAAGGGCAGAACATTGAGCAGATCGTTGTATGGCTGATGCGGGAGCGTATGCTTGGCGGATTTCATTTCAATGACCGCCGCTATGCCGACGACGATCTTACCCTCGGCTCCATCGATCCTTATCAGATATTCCGGATTTTTCACGAGATTCTTTCCGCCGGCGACCGGGCCGCGAAGGTCGCCTATATGGTGGATCAGAGCCACAACCTCAAAGGCAAGATCGAAGCGATGGTCCAGACAGTTTCTACCGCGCAGGAGCTTTTCGCCCGCGCCGCTCTTGTTGACCGCGCGCAGCTCGCTGAGTTGCAAGACGCCTGCCGTCTGGTCGAAGCTGAGGAATGCTTCCGCGACGCGTTTTTCACCGATGTCCGGCCCATGTTGCGTGACTGGCGAAAACAACGCGGCCTTCCCGAGAACCCGCTGGCCGCGCTGCGCGACAGCGGTTACATCGAGCGCATCCGCGCTCAGCGTGCGTCTTCCAATTCGCGTGTAATGTCTTCCTATGCCTGATCTTTGCCCGGCTATCCTCGTGTAAGAGAGACTTGAATGCCTTCGATCGTCGCTGGAATCGGCTGGCATATGATCGGTGCGGCCGCCGCCGCTTCCTTCTATGCCCCGATTGAAAAGGTGAAGAAGTGGTCATGGGAAACCACTTGGGCAATCGCCGGAATCTTTTCCTGGGTTCTGTTGCCCATCGGCGTCAGCCTCTACCTGCTGCCGCACTTCGGCGCCTTTTATGCCGGCTTCGATCACTCCCTGTTGGCTAAGGTTTTCCTCTTTGGGTGCCTCTGGGGAATCGGCAATGTGAGCTATGGACTGACCATGCGCTACATGGGCATGTCACTAGGCATCGGCGTGGCCATCGGTGTAACTCTCATCGTCGGGACGCTTGTGCCGCCACTCATGCATGGCGAGTTCCTGGCGCTATTTGCGAGCAGCAGCGGCGTTTATGCAATGGCGGGCATTGGACTGGCGCTGGTGGGCATCGCGGTTGTCAGTTGGGCCGGACATCAGAA
>JBAUHD010000205.1:0-4339 GCA_049680085.1 Acidobacteriaceae bacterium | reverse complement strand
AGCCTGGGTCATCACCCCTCCGAATTATGACGCCCGCGCCAGGAACCGCTATCCCACGGTGTACTGGACCCACGGCTTCGGCGGCAATCTGCGCTACGCCAAGGTCACCGGAGAACGCATCTACAAGCGCGAAGCCGAACAAAAAATGCCTCCGATGATCTGGGTCATGCTCGACGAAGCATTGCCAACGGGCACCCACGAGTTCGCCGACTCGGTCAACGACGGCCCCTGGGGCAAGGCGCTGACCAAGGAGTTCATTCCCTATCTCGAAGTGAAGTACCGCATGGACGCGAAACCCAGCGGGCGCTTCCTCCAAGGCCATTCATCCGGAGGATGGGCCACGCTGCAATTGCAGGTGAACTACCCGCGCATCTTCGGCGGAACCTGGTCCACATCCCCCGACCCCAGCGATTTCCACGACTTCACCGGCGTCGATTTATACGCGCCCCACGCCAACGTCTATCACCGCGCCGATGGAACGCCGTACCCGCTGGTGCGCGACCACGCGAAAGTCATCGAAACCTACGAGCAATTCGCCAGACTGGAGCACGTACTGGGGCCGTATGGCGGACAAATGGCCTCCTTCAACTGGGTCTTTTCGCCCCGAGCCAAAGACGGCCGTCCGCTGCCCATGTTCAACTGGCAAACCGGCGACGTGGACCCGGCGGTCGTGGCCTACTGGCGCGACCATTACGACCTCGCGCACATCTGCCAGACCGACTGGGCCAAACGCGGACCATATCTCAAAGGCAAAATTCACGTCTATGTCGGCACCGCCGACACCTTCTACCTCGACGGAGCCGCGCACAAATTTGATGCCGTGCTGCAAGCCCTGCACGCGAACGCGCACTTCACCTTTATTCCCAACCGAACGCACTTCGACCTCTACAAGGTGGGCACTGACCGCGAAGGGCTTTTCGACGAAATCGCCGCGCAAATGTGGGCGGTCGCCAGACCGGGCAGGAGTTGGAAGAAGCAGGCTGGCGACGACGAATGATTGCCGCCAGCCCGTCGGTGTTACGACTTGCAGACAATCGATCCGTTCATGCCATCCGGATAGAACCCGCCGGAGCAGTTGCCGCCGTGGTAGACGATGTTGAGGACTTGAGCTGGGGTGCGAGGGATGCTCAAGGCGTTGCTGTTGACATCGAATGGATTGCTCGATGTTGGAGGAACATCAAGGGAATCAACCGCCGGGCTGTCGGCGTCGAACATGACGCAGAGGGTTCGAATCGAACCGGAGTGTTGAGCCTCCGTCGCCAAAATGGCGGCCGCCGCAGCCAGATACTTGCTGCTGCTGATGAGCGGAGCGGCGCCGAGATAGGCGCTTACTCCCACGTCTTCAAACTGCCTTGACAGTTTCAGGAAGCTGTTCACGCTGGAGTAACCGTAGCCGAGCGCGTTCAGGTTGATGGCGGGCTTTTTGACGGCCGCGGAGCCGAGGGCGGCGCGCAGGTCTTTCACATGATTGACTTCATCGATGCGGAGCGCGCTGGCTATATAGGCCGCGGGCGATTTCCCGAAGCTGCGCACCATGTTGCCTCCGGTGGTGGGGCCGCTCGTCTCCCATTCCTTGAGGACGCCGGACTTGACCAGAGTAGTGCCGTAAGTGGCCATCAGGTAGAACTCAGCTTCGAGATACTCAAGGTTCAGAGCGAAATTGAGGATTTCGGCGTCGCCGTATGCAGAGGCGTGGACGGTCTGCTCTTTCGCTCCGAATTTGCTGTCGATCATTCCTACGGTTGCCAGACCGATACCGGCGAATCCCGCGCCTTTCAGAAAAGTGCGGCGATTGGATGATTTGGGTGCAAGGGTGAGTACTTCTTCCTGTTTCATTGTGACTCTCCAAAAAGACGTTGACGTGCGTTTGCGCAGTGCGGGGGCAGGAAGGCAGGTCTGCGCGCGCGGAATTCTTGCGACGTTCTCGTAGGGCCCTCGTTCGGAACAGAGAGCAAATCACTTCTGTCCCACAAACAATGATGCCTCCACAGCGCCACGGGGGGGGGCGCGTTAGTAACTTTTGGTAACTGGTTAAACGAGTTTTGAAAATGAAGGAACGGCGGGCATCCAAACAAATTGCTTTCCCTTCTTAGGCGCGGTATTGCAATTCGCCATTCACATTAAGGTCGCGGCTCGCGTACTGCGCGAATGTGCCCGGGGTTCTCTGGCAAAGATTCAAGCACGATTCACGCTATACTTAATCATTGTGACTGCTACCAGTTTCGACACGATCTCTGTTGGTCCTGACGCCGCTTCGGCGGCCTCCGTGAAACGGGTCCTGCTGCTGAAGCCGCGCGGATTCTGCGCCGGGGTGGTCCGCGCCATCGACGTGGTGCGCATCGCGCTGGAAACCTTCGGCGCTCCCATTTATGTCCGCAAAGAGATCGTCCACAACCGCTTTGTCGTGGACGAGCTGGCCGCAAAAGGCGCAATTTTCGTCGAGGACATCGACCAGGTGCCGGAAGGCGCGCGGGTCATCTACTCCGCGCACGGCGTTTCGCCGGCGGTGCGCGAACATTCGAAGTTGCGCGGGCTCAAGGTCATCGACGCGACCTGCCCGCTGGTCACGAAGGTCCACGTCGAGGCGATTAAATTCGCCAAACAAGGCTATTCGCTGGTGCTCATCGGCCATCGCGACCACGACGAAATTGAAGGCACTCTCGGCGAAGCTCCTGACGTCACGCAGGTGGTTTCCAGCGCGGCCGAGGTCGCGGCCCTTGAAGTCCCCGATCCCGATCATGTCGCCTACCTTACCCAGACCACGCTCTCGCTCGACGAAGCGCGCGACATCATCCACGCCCTCAAAGCGAAGTTTCCGAAAATCGTCGGTCCGCACTCGCAGGACATCTGCTACGCCACCGAGAACCGCCAGGTCGCCGTCAAAAATGTCGCGCACAATGCTGACCTCGTCCTCGTCGTCGGCTCCAACAACAGTTCCAACTCCAACCGGCTGGTCGAGGTTTCGCGCAACCTCAGCACCAACAGCTTTCTCATCGAAAACTCCAAGGCCATTCATCCTGAATGGCTCGTCGGCAAGACCACCGTCGCCGTTACCGCGGGCGCTTCGGCTCCCGAGGTGCTCGTCGCCGAGGTTGTCGCCTTTCTGCGCGAGCGCGGATTTGCCCGCGTTGAAGAAGTCGAGGTCATGCCGGAAAATGTTCGCTTCGGCCTGCCTCCGGAAATTGTGCAGGCCATCCAGCCTGCAACTTAGCCATCGGCGATCCGCGTCCACAAAACACGCTCCGCCGCGTCGCTGCATCACAACTTGATTTCTCGGGCGTTTTTGCCGTGAACGGTATTCGGGTTCGGAGACGATGAGCGCATCTTCTGGAGCAGGACAATCCGGGGATTCGGAAACTAAGCAGGTAAGGTTCGGACGCATCGACGCCGATTTGAGCGAAGTCGAGGCCGCCGCCGCTCGCTCGCGCGACTACATCTTCTCCCGGCAGCACCCTGAAGGCTACTGGTGCGGCGAACTTGAAGCCGACGCCATGCTGGAGGCCGACTACATCTTCCTGCACGTACTGCTCGGCACCGGCGACCCTGGAAAAATGAAGCGTGCGCTCGCCGAAATGCTGCGCTACCAGAATGAAGACGGCGGCTGGTCCATCTGGACCGGAGGCCCCTCCAACATCAGCCTCTCGGTCAAGTGTTACTTCGCCTGCAAGCTCATGGGCAGGTCCCCCGATGATCCCATTCTGGCGAAGGCGCGCGAGTGGATTCTGGCCCACGGCGGCGCGGTCGAGTGCAACACCTTCACCAAAATTTATCTCTGCTTCCTGGGCCAGTACGAATATGACGCGGTGCCGGCCGTCCCGCCCGAAATTGTGCTTTTTCCCAAATGGTTCTACTTCAACATCTACGAAATTTCCTCGTGGTCGCGCGCCATTCTCGTTCCGCTGTCCATTGCCTACGCCAAAAAGATGTTCAGGAAGATACCGCACGAGCAGGGAATCGACGAGTTGTTCGTGGGCGGACGCGAAAACGCCAACCTGCACCTGCGCTGGGACCGCGAGCGCCGCATAAGCTGGCGCAACTTCTTCCTCTTCACCGACCGCATGACGCATTGGTTCGAGCGCATCCATATTCGCCCCCTGCGCACGCTCGCTCTCAAAATGGCCGAGAAGTGGATGCTCGAGCGCTTCGAAATGTCCGACGGCCTGGGCGCGATTTATCCCGCCATGCTCAACGCCATCGTCGCCCTGCGCTGCCTCGGCTATTCGCTCGACGATCCCCAGGTAATCCGCGCCATGGACGAGTTTGAAAAGCTCGGCATTGACGAGCCCAACGGAGCGGCGGACAATCCCGAGCCGACCTTCCGCATGCAGCCCTGCGTCTC
>JBAUHD010000204.1:0-7515 GCA_049680085.1 Acidobacteriaceae bacterium | reverse complement strand
GCTTGCGGAAAGCGGGGAGCACGAAGAGGTCTTCGAGATGAATGCTGCGGCCTTTCCAGGTGGAGTAGACGGGGAAGAAGAGCGCGAAGCCGGCGGGCTCGCCGTCGGATTCCGCGATGAGGCATTCGAAGTAGCGCTGGCGGCCAAAGCCGTCGCGCAGGAGCTGGTCCTCGGTCATGGTGACGGCGTGCGGCTCGCGCTCGTACTCGGCGAGGTGGCGGATGAAGTCGAGGATGAGCGGAACGTCGGCGGGCGCGGCGTGGCGGATGCGGATACTGCTCATGCGCGGGATTCCTTGTCCGCGGATTTTTTGTTGCGGGGCCTGACCTTGAACCAGATGGGCGAGCCCTCAAATCCGAAGGAGGCGCGGATCTGGTTTTCCAGGAAGCGCTCGAAGGAAAAGTGCAGCTTGACGTCGCGGTCGGTGAAGAGAACGAAAGTTGGCGGGGCGACGGCGGCTTGCGTCATGTAGAAAATTCGCATTCGTTTGGCCAGGGGGACGCCGGCGCGCTGGAAATCGACTCGTTCGAGGAAGCGGTTCATCTGCCCGGTGGAGACGCGCTTGCGGCGCTCGGCAGCGACGCGGATGGCGGTGTCGAGGACGCGGTTAAGGGCCGGGCCGGTTGCGTGCGCGGCGGAGAGGAAGACGACCGGCGCGTAGTCGAGATATTTAAGGTGCTGGCGCAACTGCTCCTCGAAAATTTTGCGGTCGGCGGGCGGCTTGCCGTCTTCTCGATTGGTGGTGACGAGGTCCCACTTGTTGACGAGGATAACGACGGAGCGTCCGCTCTCGTGCGCGTATCCGCCAATGGTGGCGTCGGAGGCGGTGACTCCCTCGGTGGCGTCGATGATGAGCAGCGAAACGTCGGCGGCTTCCAGATGGCGGCGTGCCATGATGACGGAGAGCTTTTCCGCCATGAGACTTGTTTTGCCTTTGCGGCGGATTCCGGCGGTGTCGATGATGCGCAGTTGGTAACCCTGATATTCGATCACTTCATCGACGGCGTCGCGGGTGGTTCCGGCGATGGGGGAGACGATGGCGCGGCTGGTTCCGGTGAGCGCGTTGAGCAGGGTGGACTTGCCGACGTTGGGGCGTCCGATAATGGCGAGGCGGGTTTCGTGCTGGCGAAATTCGCCGTGGGTGCGGTGGGGCTGGGGTTCTTCCGTCTGTTCGGTTTCGGGGGGTCCGGGTTCCGCTTCCTTTTCGGCGGAGGGGAGGACGGCGAAAACTTCATCGAGCAGGTTGCCAATGCCGTGCCCGTGCTCGGCGGAAATAGGGAGGAGGTTCCGGATGCCGAGACGCCGGAAGTTTTCCGCGCCGGCGTCGAGAGTCTCAACATCGATTTTGTTGACGGCGAGAAAGAGCGGTTTGCCGGAGCGCAGCAGCAGGCGCGCCAGGTTGATATCGGGCGAAGCGAGCTCGGTGCGTCCATCGACAACCATGATGATGGCGTCGGCTTCTTCAAGCGCGGTCTGGGCCTGGAGATAGATTTCGGCGGGGATGAGGGCGGGGTCGTCAGGGACAATGCCGCCGGTATCGACGAGCCGGGCGGTGCGACCGGTCCATTCAACTTGGCCGTAGATGCGGTCGCGGGTGATGCCGGGCTCGTCGCCCACGATGGAGCGGCGCGAGCGGGTGAGGCGGTTGAAGAGCGTGGACTTGCCGACGTTGGGGCGTCCGACGATGGCCAGGATGGGCTGGTCCGCGGCGTTGTTCGCAGGTTGGGTGGTTTTGGATTTGCGTGCGGGGCGGTTCAATGGGTTCCAATTCGGCGGGCTTTGAGGGCCCGCGATGGGTTTTGTATCGCTACATTGATTTTATCGGTTGCGATGAAACCGGAAGCATTATCCGATGAAAGAGATTGTGTTCTACCAGAACGCAACATAGTGCCGCCGTTTTCAATATGCTGTAGGAGAGATGTCGTCCACCGTTGAAACCGCGCCTTCGCTGCCCTCGCTGTACGACTTTTTTGCGCCGGGGGGCGTGCTGGCGCGCTCGGAGCTTCCCTATGAGTTTCGCAAGGGGCAGCTTGAGATGGCGCGGGCCGTGGAGCGCGCTCTGGAGGAAGGCCGCCACCTGATTGTGGAGGCGGGGACGGGCACCGGGAAGACACTGGCGTATCTGCTGCCCGCGCTGCGTTCGGGGCAGCGAGTCATCATTTCCACGGGAACCAAAAATCTTCAGGAGCAGCTTTTCTTCAAGGACGTTCCGTTTCTTGAATCGCTGCTGGGGCCGCTGCGCGTGTGCTACATGAAGGGGCGCGCGAATTATCTTTGCCGGCACAAGCTTTATGCGCTCAAGAATCAGCCGATTCTAAATGGGCTGGAAGAGATTTCGCAGTACCGGAAGATTGCGGAGTGGGAGAAGGAGACGGAAACCGGCGACCGCGTGGAGCTTGCGGATTTGCCCGAAGCCAGTCAGCTTTGGGCAAAGCTGGACGCGCGCGGCGAGGCGTGTCTGGGGCAGGCGTGTCCTGATTACGAGCGGTGCTTTATTACTGAAATGCGACGCAGGGCGGCGGAGAGCGATGTCATTATCGTGAACCATCATTTGTTTTTCGCGGATCTGGCGATCAAGCAGCAGGCGAGGGGCGCTCCGGACGCGGGGGTGCTGCCGGACGCTGGGATTGTGATTTTTGATGAGGCGCACGAGCTGGAGGATGTGGCTTCGAGCTACTTCGGGATCAGCCTGAGCAATGTGCGTTTTGAGGAACTGGCGCGCGATGTTGAAACCATGCTCCGGTCGAAGGGCGCGTTGAGCACGGACATCACCGGCGCGGCGCAGACGGTGCGCGAGCGGGCGCGGCTGTTCTTTTCGGTGCTGCCGCGGGGCGCGGGGAATGATGGGCGAATGCAGTTCTCCGCGCGGGAAGAATTTCTGGAGGGGCAGGGCGATATTTATCTCGGGCTGCTGAATGGGCTGCATCGGCTGGAGAGCGAGCTGGAGCGGGTGAGGGGCGCGGAGGAGGCGGCTCCGCTGCGCAAGCGCACGGCGGATGTTCGCGAGCAGTTGAAGTTTTTGCTGGAAGCGGAGGACCGGAACACCGTCTTCTGGCTGGAGCGGCGCGGGGGACGGCAGGGAAGCGTGAGCACGCACTTGCAGGCGACTCCGATTGATGTTTCAGAGTTGCTGGCGGAGCTGCTGTTTGAGAATTTTCCCAGCGTGGTGCTGACGTCGGCGACGCTGACGGTGCAGGGTGGGTTTAGCCATATTCGGAAGCGGCTGGGGATGCGTGATGCGCGCGAACTGGTGGTGCCGTCGCATTTTCGTTATGGGGAACAGGCGGTGCTGTATCTACCGCCGGAGATGCCGGACCCGCGGGAACCTTCGTTTCAGGAGCAGGCCGCGGAGCGGATACGGCGCGTGCTGGAGATTACGCGTGGGCGCGCGTTTTGCCTGTTCACCAGCTATCAGCAGATGCGCGATTTGTATGAGCGGCTGGCGTCGGAGGTCGGCTATCCGCTGCTGCTGCAGGGCACGGCTCCGAGGAAGGCGCTGCTGGAACAGTTTCGGGAAACGCCGAACGCGGTGCTGTTCGGCACATCCAGCTTCTGGCAGGGCGTGGACGTGCAGGGCGAGGCGCTGAGCTGCGTGATTATCGACCGCCTGCCGTTCGCGGTGCCGAGCGATCCGGTGGTGCAGGCGCGGATGCGGGCGATTGAGGAAGGCGGCGGAAATGCGTTTATGGAGTATCAGGTGCCGTCGGCGGTCATCACGCTGAAGCAGGGGTTCGGGCGGCTGATTCGCTCACTGGAAGACCGCGGCGTGCTGATGCTGCTGGATCCGAGGATTCTGCGGGCCCGGTATGGGCAGGTATTTCTGGAGAGCCTTCCGCCGTACCAGGTGACGCGGGACATTGCGGCGGTGGAGAGCTTTTTTCGCTAAGAAGCGGCCCGCGACCGGCGGCAAATTTTTTCATCCAGCAGGCTCACCATGAAACCGCGCGATCTGCTCCCGTTTCGGGGCCCCAGTTAACGCGCTCACCGCAAACAGGCACAGCACCGAGAGAAAGAGCGCGGGGAAAATCGCGCTTCGCTGCGCGAGGATTGGCGGCAGGTGCGCGCGCAGATGCATGGTCACGTACGCCGAATCCCAGAAAATCGTAACCAGCGTTCCCACCGCGATCGAGCTCACCGCTCCCTTGGCGTTGGCGCGGCGCGAGTAGAACGCCGCCAGGATTACCGGCGTCAACGCGGCCGAGTAGACGGTATAGGCGTAAAGCATCATCTTGAGCACCGAGCCGGTGTGCAGCGCCTGGTAGAGCGACCAGATGCCCAGCAACACCACCATGAGCCGCGAGACGATCAGCACGCGCTTGTTCGACGCCTCCGGCGCGATGTAGCGCACAAACACATCGTTCACCAGGTTGGTCGCCGGAGAAAACAGATAATTGTTGGCCGTTGAAACCACCTTCGCGAAGATGGCGCCCATCATCAAAGCGCCCAGCAGCGCGGGCAGGCCATGCAGCGCGCTGTAGGCCAGGATCTCGCGGGGCCGTTCGGTGATTTCGCCGCTGCGGTACATGGCCGAACCCACCACCGCCAGCGCTACGATCACCGTCTCCAGAATCACCGTGCCGACAATCCACCCCACCACCGCGACCCGGGCGGCACGCTCCGATTTGGCCGAGAAGAACTTCTGATACATCGATTGGTTGCCGAGCATGAGCAGAAACGTGGGCAGCCACAACTCCAGCGCCTGCATGAGCGACAAATCGCCCAGCACCTCGAAATGCGTGGCCGGAAGCGCATGAGTCACCGCGCTCCATCCTCCGGCGGCGTGCGTCAGCAGCGGCAGGGCGACGATCAGAATAATCGTCGCCATCACTCCGATGAACACGTCCATATACGCGACCGACGACATGCCGGCCAGCGCGGTAAAGGCAATCACAAAAAACGCGAGAATGTACTTGCCCAGATCGGCCGTGATGACGGTGGGAAAAATGAGGTGCAGAATGTCTCCGCCGCCGATCAATTGATAGCTGGTAATGCCGGTGTAGGCGAACAGCACCGCCACGACGCCCAGCGCCCGCGCCGCCTGGCTGTAACGCGCCTCGAGCAGGTCAGGGATGGTGAATTGCGCGAACCGCCGCGCCCTCGGCGCGATGAAGTAGATAAACAGCAGGCCCACCCATCCGCCGCCGGCGATCCACAGCGCCGCAAAGCCGTGCTTGTAGGCCGCCTCCGCGCCGCCCAGCAGCGAGCCGGAGCCAATCCACGAGGACAGCAGCGTAAACACCAGCACGAATGCGGGGAGGCTCCGCCCGGCCACTAGGTAGTCGGCCTTGGTCTTCACCTTGCGCACGCGCGCGAGGGAGACGATCAACAGAATCAGTACGATTGCGCCCAGAACAGCGGCGTAGATTGGCGACATGCGGTTCCCTGCGAAAATTCAAAATTGGATAAGGATTAGTGTACAGAGGTCTTTACGCCGCGGTCGCTCTTCCCCTTACTTTGCGGCCCCATATTCCCGCGCACCGAAAAGCGCCGTGCCGACCCGCACCAGCGTCGAGCCCTCTTCAATGGCAACTTCAAAATCCGCCGACATCCCCATCGAAAGCTCCCGCAAATCCACCTGTGGATGCCGCCGCGCCAGCTCCTCGCGCAACTCGCGAAGCCGCCGAAAGCACGAGCGCGCCGTGCCGGGATTCTCATCAAGCGGCGCAATCGTCATCAGACCGCACACCTCCACGCCGCGCATCTTCGCCGCCCCCTCCAGCGCCGGCTGCAATTCCGGATCCGCGGGATCAAATCCCGTCTTGGCCGCTTCCTCGCTCAACTTGATTTCAAGCAGCACCGGGAGCCGCCGCCCCGCCAACCCCGCCGCGTCATTCAGCCGCTCCAGCAGACGGAGCGAATCCACCGTATCAATCGCGGAGAAAATCGCCGCCGCCTTCGCCGCTTTATTCGATTGCAAATGCCCGATGAGGTGGACCTCGACACCCTCCGGCACAGCCGCGCGCTTGGCCTCAAACTCCTGAACGCGATTTTCGCCGAACAGCGTCAGCCCCGCCTCCACAGCCTCGCCAATCGCCGATGCCGGATGCGTCTTCGACACCGCCATCAGCCGCACGCCGTCGCGTTCGCGATTGGCGCGGCGGCAGGCGGCCGCCATGCGGTCCTCGACGACGGCCAGCCGCTCCCTGAATGTCATGTTTCCCTCTTATAAAGGAGCGAACGGCTACAGCGAAGCCGCCCGCACCGACTCGCCGCTCAACTCCGCCGCACGCGCATCCGCGTAGGCGGCCGCGCCCATCAGCGCGCAGCGGCTTTCCAGAATCACGCGCACCGGAGTTTGCACTAGCAGGCCGCTCAGACGGCCCTTGTCCGCGAAGGCCCGCATGAACGTGCCGTCGCGCAGCTTCTTCAAAAGTTTTGGCGCGATTCCGCCGCCAAGATAGATGCCTCCGAGGGCCAGCACCTTGAGCGCGAGATTGCCGGCCTCCGCTCCGTAAGCAGACATGAACAGATCGAGGGCCTTCACGCAAAGCTCGTTGGAGCCCTCCTGGCCGAGCTCGCCGATGATGGCGTTGGGGTCCTCGGCCAGCATTCTTTCGCGCAGCCAGTCAGGTTCCTCCATCCCTTTCACGTCACGCAGAAAGGTGTAGACGTTGGTGAGGCCCTGGCCGGAAACCACGCGTTCAAAGCTGACGCGGCCTTTGAGCGTGCGCTGCAGGTAGCGCAGCAGCTCAATCTCAATGTCGTTGCGCGGCGCAAAATCACAGTGGCCGCCTTCGGAAGCCATGGGGACGTGCATCTTTCCGTTCCACACCAGAATCGCCTCGCCCAGTCCGGTTCCCGCCGAGACCAGCCCCTCATTGCCCACCGCACCGGGCGCGCCCGCGCTCAATTCGTAAATCTGCTCCGGCGCCAGCTCCGGAATCCCGTAGCCGTTCGCCTCAAGGTCATTGATGAGGAAGAGGTGCTGAATCTCGAGCGTGCTTGAAAGCTCCCGGCTGTCCAGCACCCAGGGAAGATTGGTCAGCTTGAGCCGACCGCCGCGCACCGGGCCGGGCACGCCAAAGCAGCCCGCCGTCACCTCCGGATCGCCGCTCTCGACGAGGAATTTGCGGACAATATCCTTCAGCCCCGGATATTCCCGCGCCGGAAATTTTTCGTCCCGCACATGAGACAACCGCCCGTGATCAAACCCATAAAGCGCAAGGTGGACCTTGGTGCCTCCAACGTCCCCGGCAAGAATCATCGTTCTATCTCCAATCGTCCCGTGCCGTTGGCGTCAGGCGCGGGCAGCAGCGCCGCCGCCTCTCGATCCAGCAACAGCAGCAGTCTTCCACTCCTTGGATGAATCAACTGCGAAGGCAGCCTCTCCGGATCATACTTGCCCAGCAGAACGTCATGCACAGGCCGCGCCTTGTCACTGCCCGCGATCAGAAAAAAAACATCGCGCGCCTCATTGATCACCGGCCACGTCAGCGTGACCCTCCAGGTTTCCTTCTGCGCAACGTGGTTGGCGACCGCGATCCGGATCATCTCGTGAATCGCTTCCGTATGCGG
>JBAUHD010000203.1:0-19412 GCA_049680085.1 Acidobacteriaceae bacterium | reverse complement strand
GACCCTGAGGTCTTCGCACTGGTAGCAGAGAATGTGATAGGGGCGGCGGCTGCCTCCAATGCCGCTGAGCGGCGGAGTTCCGCGCACATCGGAATGAAAGAGGTGGCCCTGGCCGTCGATGGTGCCGGGGCCTTCAATCGTGACCTTCTTCGCCTTGACCGCGTAGAGCAGAGCCCAGTTGCCGTCCTCCAGCGTGGTGTCGCCGCGCAGCGGAATGGCGTCGACGGCGTGATAGTCCTTACCCTTACCGCTGCCGAGCAGCGTGGCTGAGGCGGCGAGGTGGAGCGTGACGTTGCTCTTGATTTCCGTGGTGCCGATGAGAAAAGTCCCCGCGGGAACCAGTACCGTGCCGCCGCCGTCGCGGTTGCAGGAATCGATGGCGGCCTGGAGCGCGGCGGTGTCAAGCGTCGCGCCGTCGCCCTTGGCGCCAAAGTCGCGGATGTTGTAGACGCGCGCGCCCAGCGTGCTGGCGCTTTCGGCGTGTCTGCTTTCCGCCATGCTTTTATCACCAACAAGGGCGGCGCCCACGGTGGCGGCCAAAAACGGCATGGGCGCTTTGCCCAGCCATTGACGGCGGGTCAAGAGCTTGGAATCTGGCTGGCTCAATATGCACCTTCACTCGATTATGGATGTTTTAGAAGAACTGGCGGACAAGCGCAATAGCAACCGCGTTGAAAGAAGCGCTGCCGGGCTCATTTCTGGACCCGGCAGCGAAGTGGAGGTTACCTGTTAGAAGTTGATGCGCCCGGCCAGTTGCAGCACGCGGGAGCCCGCGCTGCCGCTGATCTGCCCAAACGTCGAGTCGGTCTGGTTGCCGGAAGCATCGAAGGTTGCCGTGTTGTTTACACCGTCGAATTCGGGAGAGTTGAAGGTGTTGTAGCTCTCCAGCCGGAACTGCATAGCGAACTTCTCGTGAATCAAAAAGTTCTTGAACAGCGCGGTATCGAAGTTGGTGTATCCAGGAGTGTAGATGGGGTCCATGCGAGATACACCGTTGGACAGCGTCAACACGCCCGTGCTTGCGTCATAAGTGGACTGCGAAGGACGGCCCACCACGCTGGTATCGAAGTACTCGCCCCACTTGCGCGGCGCGGTCCGCATGGGATCGCCGGTGAGCACAACGCGCGCACCGTCGCCGCCTCCGGTGATGTCCACGTTGTCCTTGGTTTTGTAGCCGATGGTATCGGGGGTTCCGCTGATGTAGGAGTCGATTCCGGAAATCTGCCAGCCGTCCAGTACTGTTCGGGTAAGGAAGTTGTTCCACAAACGGCTGCCCTTGGGAATGCTCCACAGGTAGTTCACCACCAGGTGGTTGCGCCGGTCGAATCCCGCCGGTCCGTAGTTCCATTCCCGGATGTTCTGGTAAGTCGCCACGCCGCCATCGTAGCTGTCCGCAAAGTCCATGGATCTGGACCATGTGTATGCCAGCCCGAACTCCAGCCCATTCCTGAAGCGCCGTGTGACCTGCGCCTGCAGCGAGTTGTAGTTGGAGGTCAATCCAGTGGTCCGGTAAGTAATGGTTCCATATCCCGGGTAAGGCCGGAAGAAGTTGTCCGGCAGCACGCCTCCCGTGGGGCTCTGGTTCTGGGGCAGGAAGTGCGCTCCATAAGGAACTTCGTTGATGTTGCGCTCGCCGGTCAGGTGACGGGCGAAGTTGCCCACATAGCCCACCGTGACCACCGTGCCGAAGCCTATCTCGCGCTGCACCTGAAGGCTGGTGCCGTAAACCTTGGTCTCCTGCGGATGCAGTTCGAAGGCGCTGCCGAAGTTGGGCGGGCCGATGAGCGACCCGGCTGTGAGAAAGTCGTTGATGTTGCCGTAGAACTGCTCCGGGGTGAACTGCGCGGGCGGGTTGTGCGTCATGTCGCCCTCCTGCCCGATCTGGGTCGAAGGGTTGATGAAGATGCCGAAGCCGCCGCGAATGGCTGTTTTGCCGTTGCCCCACGGGTCGTAGGAGAAGCCGAGGCGCGGGCCTACCTGAATGCCGGTGCCGTAGACCAGACCCTCGGGATAGCCCTTGCTGGTGGTGGTGATGGCTCCGTTGGCGATGTTGCCGGTATTCGGCACGAAGAGACCAACGTAAGGCGATGGGTAAGTAGCTCCGGTAGTGGGATCGACGGCAACCTTCTTGCCGCCAACCTTCGCGGGCTGGTATAGGACTGGGGCCTGGCCGGCATCGTAGAGGCTGGGAATAAAGTTCGCGCCTACTTCGAGCGATGGCGGACGAGCCCAGGCGAAGCGCATGCCGTAGTCAAGCGTCAGCTTGGGCGTGATCCTCCACTGGTCCTGCGCATACCACTCGATGATGTAAATGCGCGGATTGTAGTCGGCACGAGACGTCGGCTCGCTGTAGTTGTCGAAGAGCCCTTGCAGCGCGTTCGCATAGGCATAGTTGCTGTCATTGGGATTACTGGTGTCGCGACCGTAGCTGAAGGAGCCTTCCGGCGTTCCAGAGGCGGAGTGCGCCTGAAGGTAATGGTCGGTCGCCAGATTGATTCCGAATTTCATGTTGTGGTTTCCGACGATCTTGGTGATGCTGTCGGTAAGGCTGTACTGCCGCGTCCGGTCGAACATGGGAAAGCGTGAGTCCCAGGCGAAGGTGGCCGCGTCGGTGACGCCGCCGAAGCTGACCGCCGGGAGAAGGTTCAAGGAATTGTTCGCCGGGTAGAGCTGGCCGATGTTATACCCATTCGCGCTCTTGGTCGCCTTCGCCAGATCGGCGTTGTTGTAGAGCTGGGTTTCGCCGAAGCCCGAAGTCCCGATAGTAAGCTCGTTCAGCAGCGTGGGGCTGAAGGCGTATGTCATGTCATAGGCCAGGTTGGGATGCGAAGTCTGGTAGTTCACGCGCATGAGCCAGGGAAGCTTGTTGGCCGGGGAGGAGTATTTGTCCTCGTTGACGGTCATGAACTCGCCGCGGAAAAACATGTGCATCTTTTCCGTGGGGTTGTAGTCCACGCGGAAGATTTCCTGGTTCACCGGATTGTTCCCAATGTAGTTGGTGATGTAGTTGTACTTGCCCGCGCTGATCGCCATGTTGCTGTAGTTCGGCATAGGCAGGACATTCAGCAGCGCCTGCATCTGGGTGTTGATGGCGCCCGCGGGCAGCTTGTTGCCGGGATAACAGCCGCTGTGGTCTCCGGCGGTTCCGGTGGTCGGACAGGTACTGGAAGCGGCGCCCGGCATCTTGATGTTGATGTAATCGGTCGCCGGATTCGGGTCCGTTTTGCCCTGGGCGTAACTCTGCGAAAAGTCACCCTGCCGCTCGAGCGCGGTGGGGACGGTGTAATACTTCAGGCCCTCCGGCGCTTTGTTGGGCAGGTATTCCATCGAGAAGAAGAAGAAGAGCTTGCTCTTGCCGGTGTTGAAATGCCCCGGCCAGTAGGCCGGCCCTCCGATATTGCCGCCCAGATCGTTGTAGCGGTATTCCGGCCGCTTCTGCCCCTGATAGTTGTTGAACCAATCGTTGGCGTTGAACGCCTCGTTGCGAATGTAGTAGTACGCCGTGCCGTGAAAGTGCCGCGTGCCGCTCTTGGTGACGATGTTGATGACCGGTCCAGCCGTGCCCGCGCCGTACTCCGCCTGATAGTTCGCCGTCAGCACTTTGACTTCCTGGATGGCGTCGAGGTTCGGCGGAGTATCCACCTTGTCACCACCGCGCGGGCTGCCGCTCACTCCGTCCACCGTGGACGAGTTGTTAACATTGCGCTGTCCATTGATGGTCGGCGTGCCCGAAGTCCCCAAGTCGCCGGTATCGCCGCCTACCACGCCGGGGATGGTTTGCAGCATCCCCATGAAATTGCGGCCCACCGACAGCAGGTTGTCGAGCTGCTTGGTGTCCAGCTCGCCGGAGATTTCCGAACTGGTGGTCTGCACTGGCGTCACCGCCGCGGTCACGACAACGGATTGGGTGACGGAGCCGACCTGGAGCTGAAGCGTGCCCGCCGAGAGCCGCTCCTGCGCGGTCAGCACAAGGTCTCTCTTCACCAGCCTCTTGTAGCCCTTCGCATCTACAGTGATCTCAAACGTCCCCGGCTGCACGTCGGGAAAGATGAACGCGCCCTTGGCATTGGAACGAGCGGCCACGGCCACACCGGTTGCCTGATTGACGAGCCGCACCTGCGCGTTGGGCACGACCGCCTTGCTTTGATCGACAATGTATCCGCTGATCGTGGCACTGGATGTCTGGGCGTGGGCTGTTCCGCCGAATAGCGAAAATAAGATCGCGGCTGCTACCGCCATGGCTCCCCAAAAATGCTTCATACTTGGCTCCTCTGAGTTATGTCTTTTCTGGAGGAAATTTTCCTTCAGTGGAAACAATTACCTTCCCGCGCTTTCCCGGCAGGATTTCGAATTTGTCGAGGGTTGGCTTGAACGTCTCTTACCGGGAGAAAGATAGGAGGGCGAAGAAACAAATGTCAATACAAACTTTCACCATTAAAAGTATCGATTCATTAGTACATTATCCAGGGCATGGGGATAAATCGTTTGAATCAAGGTGCTTGACGTGATTCGGCGGATACCCGAAGAGGCGCGGGACGTGCCGAGCGCGTCTCGCTTTGCGGTACGGCGAGCCCGTCGCTATTCGCGAACGGCCTCAGCCGGCATCCTCATGACCCCAAAAAAGAAGGGGAGAAAAATCTCCCCCTCTGCGAACTTTTTGAATGGGTCCGCCTCATCTACCTACCGGAGGACTTAACAGCACTCCGGCGTTTGGCAATCACGTCTGCGCGCGCGCTAAACCGACGCGCGCGGTTTGTTGATGCGAACGTAGTCTGTATCCTGCACTGGCTCCGAGTCGCACTCGAGGGCGATGGTGGTCACCGGCCAGTCGGAGGCCTTTTCAGGCAGGCCGGTCAGCTTGGTCTGGAAGTCATCCTGCGCGAACTTTACCTCCGCGCCGCCCTTGACCATGTGCGCGGATTTCACCCGCGTCCGCAGGCCGCTGATGGCGACATACTCTCCGGGCCAGAAGTGGACGTGCATATAGAGCGTATTTCCCTTGCGCGTGAAGCTCGCGTAGCTCGAGCGCCGCACCTGGCAGAGGTCGGAATCAAAAATGGTGTGGCCGTTGGTGTTCATCCAGTCGCCCACCTCGCTCAACACGCGCACCGACTCCTCGGGAATAGAGCCGTCCGGCTTGGGGCCGATGTTGAGCAGGTAATTGCCACCGTCGCGCACGCAGGAGATGAGGTTGCGGATGACCTTGCGCGAAGACTTCCAGTCGTCGTCGGCGCGTTGGTAACCCCAGCTATCGTTGAGGGTCATGCAGGATTCCCACGCGCGGCCGCCGGTCTCGGCGACGATTTTCTGTTCGGGGGTGGCGAAGTCTCCGGGCAGCTTGTTGCGGTTGTTCACAATGATTTCGGGCTGAAGCTTGAAGACCATCTCGTTCATCCGCTCCGACTCCCACCCCTTCGCGTCGAGCGGCCAGGCCACGTCGTACCAGAGCACGTCCACCTTGCCATAGTTGGTCAAAATCTCTCGGATGAGCCCGTGCGTGTAATCGACAAAACGGCGGCGGGCGGCCTCATCGGTCGCGCAGCGCGCGCCGTCGGGATGGTGCCAGTCCATCAGCGAATAGTAGAAGCCGACGCGCAGGCCCTCGGCGCGGGCGGCCTCGACGTACTCGTGGACGAGATCGCGTCCGGGGCCCTGCTTCGGCGCGCAGTAGTTGGTGAGCTTGGTGTCGAAGTTGCAGAAGCCCTCATGGTGTTTGGTGGTCATCACCATGTACTTCATTCCGGCCTTCTTTGCCAGCTTTGCCCAGGCGCGGGGGCAGTTGGGCGCGGGATGAAAAATCTTTGCGTGCTCCGTGTAGGGACCGATGGGCCATGCCTCGTTCTCCATGACCCACTCGTGCCGCCCAATGGTGCTGTAGACGCCGAAGTGGACGAACATGCCGAAGCGCGCGGCGTGCCACCACTTCATGCGCTGTGCGCGGGTCTGCTCCTGCATCAGGTCGGTGGGAGTAGGCGCGGCTTTCGGCCCGTCACTGCTCTGCTGTGCCAGCGCGCCGGGAAGTCCCAGCATGGCCAGGGAGGCTCCGGTGGCCTTCAACATGTTGCGACGTGAAAAGGTCGGGTTCATTGCGTGATTTTCCTCAATCTGAGAATTTTAGCCGCCTCTGCCGCGCAGCCGTCAACCCATGCGCGGACAATTCAGGATACCTGGGACTGCCACGCGAAGGACGATTGAGATAATATCATTTGAAATCGACATTTCACTATGTAATATAGAGCGGGAAAGCCAGAGGGAGGTCTGATTTGCGAAATCGGATCGTACGATTGCTCGCGCTTTTTGATGCTGGCCATGCGGCCATCTAACGCTTTCCTGTTGAAGCTCTCAGTCCGAAATGAGGTTTATGATTTCCGGTTCCCTTCGTAGTCATCTTCGCGACCATCTTCGCGCCGCCGCGCTCGTTCTCGTATTCACTTTCACAGCGGGAGCGCTGCACGCGCAGGCCCCATCCTCCGAGGATGCACAGCGGGCGGTGAATCTTGCCTGGTCGCAGCGCATTGTGGATTCCACCATGGCCCGGTATCCCGATCCCGCAAAGTTTGGAAGCTGGGGCTATCAGCGCGGCCTCTATCTCTTTGGGCAATACCTCGTCTATCGCCGCACTCGCGACCCGCGCTATCTGAAATACATCGAGGACTGGGTGGACACGCACATTGACGCGGAGGGCCATCCGGACCACAAGATCAACTCCCTCGACAGCATTATGGCCGCCAATCTTCTGGTGGTCCTCTATCAGGAGACACACGAGCAGCGCTACAAGCTGGGTGCGGATTACTTCCGCAGCCGCTTCGATGAGTATCCCCGCACCACAGATGGCGGCTTCTGGCACGCGACGGTTCCCTCACGGCAGTGGCAGCTCTGGCTCGATGGCACCTACATGGCCGAGCCGTTTCTGCTGCGCTATGGGCAGGTCTTCAACGACTTGCAGTATACGGACCAGGAGACCGTGCGCCAGTTGCTGGTCTACCACAAGCATCTCAAATCGCGCAGCGGGCTTCTGTATCACGCTTATGACGAGAGCGGAAAATCGAAGTGGGCCGAGCCTGTCACGCACCACTCGCATTATTTCTGGTGCCGCGCCATCGGCTGGTATGGCATGACGCTGGTCGATACGCTCGATGTGCTGCCGAAGAACCAGCCGGACCGCGCGCAGCTTATCCGGATTCTGCGCTCGCTGGTCGAGGCGTTGGCTCGCACGCAGGACGCGAAGACCGGGCTGTGGTATCAGGTGATGGACAAGCCGAACCTGCCCGGCAACTGGACCGAAACTTCCAGTTCCAGCATGTTCACCTACATTATTGATGTCGCGGTAAAGCGCGGGTACGTCTCGAAGAAGTACCACGCGGTGGCGGAGAAGGGCTACCGCGGCGTGATGAGCCGCGTGTCGCTCGGCACGGACGGGCTCACCAATATTACCGGCATATGCGAGGGCACGAATGTTGGGAACCTCCATTACTACCTTGACCGCAAGCAAATGACCAATGATTTCCACGGCCTCGGCGCGTTCCTGATCATGAACGAGGAGTGGAACACGTCGGTCGCTTCGCAGCGGCTCAACCCGGAAAAGGAGCGATGATTAGAAGAGGCGGGAAAAGAAGCAGCCGCTTGCATCCGGCGCCGCGCCCGGCCCGCTTCAGGCGGCGGTTCCATCCTGGAACGATGGCAAGCTTATTTCATATATTGAACCTCTCGTTTCTCTAGTTGGCATTTCTCATTCCGGTGCATTACCATCGCTTCGCGGCCCCAAATCCCCTTGAAGGACACATGAATGCTCCGGATGCTTTCTCTTCCGCTTGGTCTTCTGCTGATTGTTTCGCTTGCTTCCGCCCAAGTTTATGTTTCGCCACGCGGCAATGACCGCAGCGAAGGAACAGCCGCCCATCCCGTGCTCACGCTCCAGCGCGCCGTAGCGCTCAGTCACGCATCCGGCGCGCGTCGCATCGTGCTCCACGGCGGAACCTACCGGCTCACCGCGCCGCTGCATCTCACCGCCGCCGACGCCGGCCTCAGCTTCAATGCCGCCACTGGAGAACGTCCCATCCTGAGCGGAGGCGTTCGTATTACTGGTTGGCACGAGGTCGTCGATGCCCGCAGAAATCTCTGGGCCGCGCCTGTCCCGCAGTCAGTGAAGAATTCGCGCCAGCTATACATTAACGGGCTCCGCGCCACGCGCACTCGTGGCCGCGTTCCCGTCGTTCTCACCGAAACTCTCACCGGATATACCGCCTCCACCGACACGATGGCCGCGTGGAACAATCCTTCCGACATCGAATTTGTCTACACCGGCGGCAACAGCATCTGGTCGGAGCGCTCCGAGGGCCTCGGCTCCTGGACCCAGCCCCGCTGTCCCATCGCATCCATCAGCGGAACCACCATCACCATGGCCCAGCCCTGCTGGGACAATTCGACCAAGCGTGTGATGCTGCCCAACGGCAGCCGCACCGCGAATCTGGTAGGGCCGATGAGCGTTGGCAAGCGTCCTGAATATGTGGAGAACGCTTATGAGCTTCTCGGCGCGCCAGGCCAATTCTATTTGGACCGCCCCGCGCACGTCGTCTACTACGTCCCGCGTCCCGGCGAAAACCTGAAGACCGCCGACGTGGAAATGCCGGTGCTCGAGACCCTGGTTGAGGGCGATGGAAGCGCCGCCGCGCCTATTGACAACATTACCTTCTCCGGCCTGCAATTTTCCTACGCCACCTGGCTCGGCCCCAGCAGTCCTGAGGGCTTCTCGGAGATTCAAGCGAACTACCAGGTCACTGGCCCCGACGGCTACTCCCGCCAGGCGCTCTGCCATTTCGTCCCCAATGGAACCTGCCCGTTCGGCGCGTGGACGCAGGCCCACGCCAACATCAGCCTTTCGTTCGCGCATCGCGTCCGCTTCATCCATGACGACTTCATCCACCTCGGGGCAGCGGCGCTTACCCTGGGCGATGGTGCGCAAAATGATTCAGTGGAGGGCTGCATCTTCACCGATATTTCCGGCAACGGCGTTCAGCTTGGCGGCGTCGATACTCCGCTTGCGCCCATCAAGGATTTCACCTCCAACAATCGCGTCGAGAACAATCTCTTCCGCAACGTCGGGGCGGAATATCGCGGGGGCATCCCCATCGTCGTTGGCTACGCCCGCAACACCGTGGTCGCGCACAACCAGATCGACCACATTCCTTACGCGGCCATCTCCATGGGCTGGGGAGGCTGGCCCGACAAGATCAAGCACGCCGGCCAGGCCAACAACTCCGCTGGAAACATCATTCGCGACAACCTCATTCACGATCTGATGATTGATCTCTCAGACGGCGGCGGCATATACACGCAGGGGCTTACCGGAAAGACCCTCGCCGACGGCGAAAAAATAACCGGCAACGTCATCTATAACCAGTTCAGTTCCGGCCACGAAATCTACACCGACAACGGCTCGTCGATGATCACGGTGAGCGGCAACGTCATGTTCAATACCGATCACGACAACTGGGGAAGCCGCCATCACGATTATTACAATGGGCAGGACGGCAGGAACTACGACCCGCTCGCCATCGAAAACAATTACTGGCAGCAGGGCGACGCCGACTCTTCCAATCGCAACGTGACGGTGAAAGGCAATCGACTCATTGCCTCGCTGGATGAAGTCCCGCGCGCTATTCTAGCTAACGCCGGTCTCCAGCCGCCTTACAAGGGCGCGCTCTACAAGCGCTTCGATCTCCTCGTCCCGCGGCACGCGCCCGAGCCGCCCAGCCGCGTTGCCGCCGCGCCGGGCAACGGCTTCGCGCTCGTCACCTTCAGCCCTCCCATTGATACCGGCAACGCTCCGATACTTTCCTACGCCATCACTGCGTCGACTGGAGCGAAGGCCGTCCTCTCCGCCGCTGAATTCGCCAGGATCGCCTACGTCCGTGTTCCCGGTCTCGCCAACAACCAGCCCGTCGCCTTCACCGTGACCGCAACCAACTCCGCGGGAACCAGCGAGCCTTCGCTGCCCTCATTCGCCAGTACGCCGTCCAGCCGAAAGGTTCAGCCGCCTCCGCCGCCTTCCAGAGTTTCTGCTCATCCGGGCGACAACGGCGAAGTCAGTATTCACTTCCAGGACCCCGGCATTCGGCATAAGGCCGAGGAAGACCCCAGCCCCATCGTCGCCTACGCCGTCACCATCGAGCCCGGCGGACGCAAGGTCATGTTCACGGGCCGCAATGTCCTCACGCTGCAAGGCGGAAAACACACCACCTTCAAAGTCATCTCCGGCCTGAAGCCCGGCGCGTATACCTTCCGGGTTTCAGCAGTCAATGAAGCCGGCGAAGGAGCACCTGCGATCACGGAGCCCGTCACCGTTCGCTAGTCTCGCGATTCGCAGAGGCGGCGATTCTGCGAATTCTTCAGCGGCTCCTATAACTACGCCTTACTGCCCGATAGTCAGGCCATTCAGGGCGAGGGCACTGCCGTCGATCGGCCTGGAGTGATTGCCATTCCAAATGATCTGGTATTGTGCAGCACGATCCACACCTGCAAACCGGACCTGCACCTTATGCAACGCCGGGACCGCTTCCAACGTAAAGGAAATCCGGTGTCCCTGAATTTTCAGGTCGCGGATCGAGCATGCATTAAGACCCACGCCGGTGCCATTTGACACGTTAATGTACGCGTCGCCCAACGTGGGATACATCATCTCAATCGAAGTCATGCCGCTGCCCGCGCCCCAGTGGAAGCCGGTCAGCGCTCCAGACTCGTCAATATACCCGGTATGCGCCCAGTTCTCCCACGGCGCCACGGCGAAGGTGGACCGCGCCGCCGCCACAGATCGCTCCAGATATTCCTGCTTTCCTGTCGCCTCGTAGTAATGCCACAGCAGCACGGCCGCGTAGGCCTCGCGCGCGTCGCTCCATTCGGCATCGGTGTTCTGCGTGGTAAACCCACCGACGAGCTTTGGCGTGAACGCCGGGTTGTTCCATACCTGCTGCGTCAGCAGCAGATAATCCAAAACGCGAGTGCCAGTTGCCAGATACTTCGGCTCGTGCGTGACCTTGAACAATTCAAGATACGCCGCCGCGGCTTGAATCTGCGACAGATTGTTCTGCGGGTACTGCGCCGTCCAGGGATCGTAAAAGTTATACGGCTTGCGCGCGCAGGAGAGGAACGTCTCAAAGTCGTACCAGCGCTGTCTGGGCAGGACTTCGCGCGTAGTGAAATCCATGGCCCGTTCGGCTGCCGCAAGATAGTTATGATCTCCCGTGGCCTCGGCCAGCGAAGCGAGAAACAGCGCCGAAGCGGCCGTCTCCGCATTAAAATCGCGGAACTCACTTCTTGGGACACCGTTGCCGTCAAACCACGCTGGAATCACCCCGCTGGCAAGCTGATGCTTCACCAGAAAATCTCCGTAAGGACGAAGAAAAGCCAGTATCTCCGGCTCGCGCTCCGGAGTAAGGTCTTTTCCCCACTGCAACATCCAGTAGCCGGTCCAGGACATGCCAAAGGCGTGGTAATCGTCACCATAACCAGCCCATCCATCGGAGCGAAGCCATCGCTTGCTGTTCACCAAATAGATCAGCGAAAACATTCCGCCATCGCGCGGACTGCTCAGCGCCAGGTTCAGCACCGACTCTGCCTTGCGCTCAATCCCGGCATTCTCAGTCCGCTTGCCATACAAGTCCCACCCATACGCGCTTCGCAGCGTCTCAAACCAGGGATTAAACCACGCGTCGGGGCCGGTGTTTTCATTCCAGTGCCCCCACGGATTCCGGAAGCTGGCCAGCGTGCCGCACTGTTTACCGCCGCAGTCAAATCCGCTGTAGACCTCGTCCGCATATCGAACCCAGGTGTCCTGCGCCCAATTCTGAAACGTCACCAGCCAGGGCCGCGTCACGTTTTGTTGCGCATCCTCCGAGCGCAGCAATTCAACATGACCTTGCTGCTTCCAGAGCAGGTGCACTACGCGCTCATAGCCGAGCTTGTAAGGTTGAGCGGAAGCAACGATGGAGTATTGATACTCGATGACGCCCTGCTGCCCCGCGGGAGTGCTGGTTTCAATCACCTTCGGGCTGCCCGTAATGGAGCGCCGAAAATAGCTGTGCCCGTACGGCTGCGAGGGAACGGCTCCATAGGACAGCCACGGCAGCTTATTCGTCGTCACATCCAGATCCATGGCCAGCGGCTTGCTCATCCGCTCGTTCAATTTCGGCATGAGCGCGGCAAAGACCGGCCCCTGCTGGAGCATGACCACCGGCGACTTGAATGACCATTCCGGAACATCATCATCCGCTTCATTCTTGATGTTTTGGCTCCAGACAAAATCCACCGGACCCCCGGGAGCATTGGCCGCACGCCGTCCTGGGGCGAAATCGTAGCGGTCTTCCACGGAGTTGATTGCCACGCCGTTCGATGGAAAGAAGCGCACTGTCACGGCTAGTTCATCCGGTTGCGATGTAAGGCGCACGTGTTGCTCAAATTTGCCGACTTCGCAATCGCCGCGCACCAGCAGGCCGTCCTTGATTGCGCTGACGTTCCGAACCGTGCAATCGTGCGGCACATCCGGTTTACCGAGCGCGATGACGCGCGTTGCGGCCTGTTCCGAGGTGAGCGCGAGAGTCCACATGCCGTTCACCCGGATGGATACCACTTCAGACGGCGCAGCCCCGGCGCTGACCTGCAGTCGAATTGCGCCGTTAGGGGATTGCAGTGAGGTTGCTCCAAACGCCGCCGCGGAAGCAGCGAGCGCGCAGCAAGCAGTCAATGTCTTCAGCATTCTTCCTCCGCTCTCAGAAGAGGCGCGATCGCGCAATCAACCGCTTCACGCGCCCGTTCTTCTACCACTTGATGAAAACTGTCTTCTGCTGGTAACCACTACCGGCTGGGAATTCCACTCGCACGGACTGAAGCCCGATCCCTGTTGCTTCCGGCGCAAGCTCCGCCCCAACGACATGGATCACTCCCTTGAGTCCATTGCGGCGCAATTGAAGGACGACGGAGGATCCCGCTGCGCCTTCCATATCCAGTGTGAGCGAGTGCGGCGTCTGCACTTCATTCAAAACTTTAACCTGCGTTGTACGTGCTCCTGGCAGCGGCAGGCTGCGCGGCATCGCGACCTCTACCGGCGGCAGGGACAGCGCGATCGACGCCCCGTCGCGCGCAACGCGCGCTCCTGACGCTTTGGTTACCAGACGCACCGATGCACCCGTCAACGTGGTGATGGTTGCAATCAGGCTCTGCTCGCGGCGCGCGAAGCGCACCGAACAGACCGAATCCCCCACATGGATGCGGCTGACTTCGGCGCTGTCCCAGTCCGCGGGCAATTGTGGCCGCACATAGAGCGTGTGCGTGGCCGCGTTCGGCTGTATGCCGAAGAGTCCGCGCAGCAGCGGCGTGACCACCATGGCCGAAGACCATAGCTGATGGCTGGTGCTGCGGCCCATCGGCTGAAAAAATACGCCGGAGAGCAGTTCCGTCACTGCGCCGAGATCCTGCGTAGTGGTTTGCGCGGCATTTTGCATCAGGTCGGCATAGCCCGCCAGTGGATGCCCCGCACGGTACTCCGCTATCGACGCCCAGCCGGTAAACAGAGGCCATACCGATCCCTGATGATAGCTGATGGGATCGAAGTTGTGGTCGCTCTCGGCAATGTCGCGCAAGCCCCAGTCCGTGTCAAAGTCGTGCGATGACCAACGGCGGAACGATGCGTCCGCGTGGGCGAGCCCATCTTCTGAGTCCCACCATGCAATCATCGGAAACATCGTATTCGTGGAATCGAGCGTTCCGTCCGGGTTGCGGCTGAAGGCATACTGTTTACGCGCGGGTTCGTAGTACTCCGCCTCGATCTTTCCGGTGATTGCGTCGGCTCTGTCTGCTGCCGAATGGGACTCGGCCGCGTCTCCCAGCCAGGCCTCAAGCTGTGCGACTGCGGAGGACGCTTGCCGGTCCAGTTCCGCAAGATAAATCTCCTGGTGCGGCATCCCTCCGGGCCAGCTCTCGACCCATCCGGTCCCCTGAGAATTGTCATAAATGCCGTCACCGTCGGAATCGTGCGTTGTCTCGAATCGCCAGGCCTTTTCCACAGCTTCCCGATGGCTGCGCAAAAACGCAACATCGCCGCTGGCGCGAACGTAATCGCGCATGGCCATCAAAAAGAGCGGCGTGGAGTCCGCTGCGGCATACATATAGGGCAGCGATTTCCAATCGACAAAAGCTGCCGTCTGGGAGTATTCGTGCATGATCTTTCCATCGTCGCGTTGATGTTGAATCAAAAACTCAAGCTCCTCGCGGCTCAGGCCAAAGTCTCCAAAACTGTCCACCGCACTCAGCGTGTAGAGCGCGTCGCGCCCAAAGAACCAGCCGAATCCGGGCCGCGCCGTGTCTCCTGATGAGAGATAGCCCGCAACCAGTGCGGTCTCATGTGTGGGAAGGGACCGCGCCTTCAATTGTTCGATGGAAAATTCAGCCCACGCCAGGTCATCGTTCAGGGCCGTGTCGGGCGTGTGGATTGCGGTCAGGTTGTCTGCCATGCGCTGGTATTGCTCGGCGTGGGCGGCATAGATCTGAGGCAGTTTTGCATCCAATCGCTCCAGATCAGCCTCAAGAGCCGCATGGGTGGCTGTCTGCTCCGAACGCCCAACCGCCATCAAAAGAGGAAAGTAACGGCTGCCGTCGCGCGCGGGATCATAATGCAGCTTGAGTTGGAGAGGGTAAAAATGCGGCTTCTCCTGATACGGAGCCATGATGCCGGGCTCGGTTCCGGGCATGGCGACAGCGCCGGCAAGATCAGGAAAGTCGGTGTGCAGCAAATAAAACCCGCCGCTTCCCTCTTTTACCCACTCGCCGGATGGTGTTCCCTGCGTGGGCTTGGGCCACATCGATCGCATCTCCGGCCTGAAGCTGAACGTCAGGTCCAGCGGACGCGTCGAGTCGATCTGAAAGAGTACGACCGGTCCTGTTCCCGCCGGTGCATCGTCGGGCGAAAACATGATCTGCCGCACGGTGAATGCGATGTGCGAGTAAGTGATGACAGTGTGGTCGGGAAAAACCGATATTTCCGCGGCCTCGCGATTGAGGTCGATAGGTACCGGATAATCCTTGAGCCGCGCGCTGATGCGGAAATGGCTCAGAAGTTTGACCGGCAGCACCCATGCTTCAAAAGTCCCCTGCTGTTGTCCCAGAACAACTCCGCGGGTCCCTGCGACCGTGAATGGCGCGCCCGCCTGCACATGGCGATGAATGGAAAGCCCACTCTGCCGTAATGGAAACGCATTGACTGCGTTGAATCCGGCGGTCTGCGCCGCCGCGATGCCCGAGAGCAGTGCCATCACCAAAAACAACTTACTCATTCGGCCCTCCGAAATCAAACAACATGGCAAGTCTATTCGTCCCGGAGAGATTCAGAAACAGGAGCCGGGCGGCTGCGAGCAAGTAACTCGACGGTGCAATACGATCTCATCTCCATCTCGGATTTTTTTGGCTCGCTCTGCCCGCGAAGCAGAGAGCGCGTGGGGTCCAGATCGAAAGAACAACGGAATTATCCCTAAACCACCCATTTTTCTGTGCCGGACAAAAACAGACATCAGTTACCCTGAAAATGAAAGTCTCGCTTACGGATGAGCAACCTGACTTGTGCTTCCGAATTGACCCTGCATGGGTTGCGCGTTGTCGCCCTCGAGAATGATCTGCTGCGAGTTGTGGCGCTTCCCGAGGCCGGCGCGAAGATATGGCAGATCACCTTCAAGCCTCTCGACGCCGACCTGCTTTGGAACAATCCGTCTCTGCCGCCGTCCCGGCAGCCGCTGCACGCCAGCTACGACGACACATGGAGTGGCGGGTGGGATGAGTTGTTTCCCAACGATGAGTCCGGCCACCTGCAGGGGCTCGATCTGCCCGATCATGGCGAGTTGTGGACCGGGGTTTGGGATGCGAAGCCGCTGCAGCTCGGGGATGCGGCCGGGGTGCATCTGTGCTACACCACACCCCTCAGCCAGTTTCTCGCGGAGAAAACCATAATCCTGCGGCCGCAGAGTGCCGTGGTAGAAATCGCATACCGGCTCACCAATCTGGGCGCCGGCACACGGCCATTTCTATTGAAGCTGCATCCGGCGTTTGCGGTGTCGCCGCGTCATCGCATCGACTTCCCTGCGATGACCGTCGTGCGTGAGGCTGAATTCGAGGGCACGCTGGCGGGCGCGCCGCCGGTTTTTCCATGGCCCTATGTCTCCCTGGGCGAAACGGAGCTGGACCTGCGCCAGGTTCCCGATCCATCCTCGCGCGCCTTGCATTTCTTCTATGGCACAGAGTTGTCGGCGGGCTGGTGCGGCGTGACCAACCAGGAGAACCGTCTTGCCGCGGCGCTGCGTTTCGACCCGGAAGTCTTCTCCTGTTGCTGGCTCTTCGCCACCCATGGCGGCTGGCGCGATCTGAACGTTGCGGTTCTGGAGCCGGCAACCGGCTATCCCCTGCGCATTCAGTCCATGATCGACGAGGGCCGGGCGCTTTCGCTTGCCCCAGGCGAGACGCTGGAGACGAAGGTGCTGTTCTCAGTGCAGGAGGGGCTCGACTCCATCGGCGGCATTACCGAGAGCGGTCGCATTTTGCCAGGGGACATGTCACCCGGTGTCGACGCATAGTCAGCCCCTGCATCAGGGCTCTGCTTTTGAAGATGGTTCGATAGACAGCAGGATGGCAGCGGCTATGGCGGTCACAACGCCTGCGGACTGCATCGACGTCAGTCGCTCGTGCAGCAGCAGCACAGCCAGGAGCACGGTGAGCAACGGATAGAGCGAGATCAGAGAGATCACGATGGACGCTTTGCCGCCCGATTCCAGGGCGCGGAAGCTCGTCCATGCACCGAGACCGTTGAGCGCGCCACCGGCGATTGAGCAGAGCACGACCTCCGTTCCTAATGCGGAGTGAGGGCGCGCAAGAAGCAGGACGATTCCGGAGAGCGCCATCATCGCCCAGCAGAACCAGAGAAATGAGCGCTCGCTGGAGATGCGGTTGGTCGAAAGCTTTTGCGTCACACCGGAAATGCCCCAGAGCACCAGCGCCAGAATGGCGAAATTTAACCACGCATGCATCTCTTCATCACTCCGTATTCAGGCGCTCAACAGAAAAATCGCCACAAAGGCCAATCCCAGGCCAAGCCATTGGGTCCGCCCCAGTCGTTCTTTCAGGACAACCAGCGCAAGTAGAACTGTAACCATGGGGAAAAGTGCGGTAACGGGGGCCACGACGGACGCATCGCCGCCCTTCACCAGTGCCTCGAAAAAAGCGATGTTCCCCACGCCCCCAAGGATTCCGGTAAAAAAGGCCCAGAACACGCCCGCGGTTCGCCGCTCGCGTTTCTCCCGGCCCTTGCTTTTGTGCACCGTCCAGGCTACGAAGACCATCAGAGGCAGCAGGCCGGCAGTGTAGAGCAGTTGATTGACGTAGGCGTCCATGCCGGCGGAGGCGATCTTCGAGACCAGCCCCCACGTGCCCCAAAGCACAATGGTTACCAGCGACCATAGCAGCCACAACGGCACGGATCTGAATCGATTCTTTTCGCTCACCGGCCCACATTCATATCCAGCCGAGGATACCGGCAGCCAAGAAGCATGAGCAATAGCTACAGGGTTTCTTCGCTCTTGTTTTGCGGATCATTCTTTCGTTCTGACTGTCTGCGACACAGCCCGGGCGTCCGCAGGCTTTACCATCAGCGTGGCAGAGAGAGTTTTATGAAAATTACCGGTATCGAGGCTATCCATCTGCGAGCGGAAGACCCGCTCATTGAGTTGTTCGACGGCTCTTACGATGATTGCGTTCTGGTCGTGAACACCGACAGCGGTCTGGTCGGCGTGGGCGAAACGGAGTCCATGGCTCCCGCGATTCAGGCCATCGTGCGCGGTCCATCGGCGCACAATCACGCCCGATCCCTATCCGCGATTCTGGCCGGAGCCGACCCGGCGGATCCGGAGCAACTGTGGCACAGGATGTATGAAGCCACCGACTATGTGGGACGGTGCGGGCTGATGATGCACGCCATCGGCGGCGTCGATCTCGCGCTGTGGGACCTGCGTGGCAAGATCGAGGGCAAGCCGATCCACGCATTGCTCGGAGGCGCCAGGCGCGACCGGGTGCCTGCCTACGGGACCATCTATCCCATGGCGCAAACGCCCGAGGAGGTGCGCTTGCAGGTCGCCGAAGGACAGGCGAAGAAGCTCCGCAATTTCAAATTCGCAGCCGATCCATGGTGGATGGACGATATTGCACTGACTGGCAGCCTGCTGGCCGCAGCGCGCGCGCAGGCCGGGGATAATGCATTATTAATCGTGGATGCGGCACTGTCGTATCGCACCGCTGCCGAGGGCCTGCGACTGTTTCCAGCCTTTCGAGATGCCGGAATCTGGTTCCTGGAGGCGCCGCTACCCCTCGATGACGTGGAGGGCCACCTCGAGATGAGTCGACATGGCATTCCCCTCGGGGTTGGCGATCTGGGACTGACCCACACCCGCGAGTTCATCGAAATGATGGACCACGGCGGGGCAAGCATCTGCCAGCCCGATATCTCGCAGGTGGGCGGCTTTACCGGTATCGCGCAGATTGCGGCGGCGGCCTATGCGCGCGGCAAGCGCGTCATCACCCACGGCTACAAAACAAATATCGAAGTTGCCGCCAACCTCCACTTCCTGGCGGCTCAGCCCAACCAGGAGCCGCTGGAGTTTTCGCTGAGCTATTCGCCGCTGCGCTGGCAAACGACCGTCGAGCACTTCCCCGTTGAAGACGATGGATGCGTGCTGGTCCCGCAGCGGCCCGGGCTAGGCGTCACGCTGAATGAGGAGACAATTGAGCGATACAGGTTCGTGGGTTAGCGCTCCCCGCACTTTCCGCTGATGCTCCGGGGTTCAGTGCGGGATCACGGGTGATCCCGCGTCGATCCGAATCACCGCATTTCCGGAGCGCCGGGCATAGACCGGAGGCGTAACAGCATGGTTGATTGCGACGAATGCGTCGTCATCGGCCGCGATGCCGCAATCGAAGCGAACTCCGGAAAAAGTAGCGCGGCCTTTGCCTGAGACACGAACCTGAGTGGTCGCCAGATCGGGACGCTGACTCACCAGCCGAAGCGCTCCGACAGCGGAGTTCTCAATAGTCATCTTCGCGTTCCCGGAAATTGCCAGCCAATCCGCATAGACCGTCGAGTCGCGAACCTCAATGGAGGCGTGTTCGCCGGCAGTGAGTTCATCAATCTGTGAGTTTTCGATTGTCAATTTCGCATGACCCGCCGCATAGACATCCCACGTATCGACATTCACATCGTTCAGGCGGATGTGAAACTGGCAATTGGAACGGTTCGGGTCGGGAAAAACCGCAGGTTTGGCCGCTGATCCCAATCGGCCCCTGGGCAGCCGTAACGTTCCTTCGCAGTCAGGAAAAATCGCCAGTTGTAC
>JBAUHD010000202.1:0-2320 GCA_049680085.1 Acidobacteriaceae bacterium | reverse complement strand
ACGTGCTGCCGTACCAGGTGACGGCGCGGATTGGCAAGCAGCAGCTTTTGCTCACGCCGGACGATTGGGCGTGGACGGGCTATAAGACCGCCGGAGAATTTCTGCATGTCGGGGACATTCTTTACGTTCACATCACGGGACAGGACAACGGCGTGTTGAGCGCGACGCTGGAGGAGGATACCGGCGCCGAAGGCGCGCTGCTGGCGCTCGACAATGCGACGGGCGACGTGCTGGCGCTGGTAGGCGGGCGGGACTTCAACCTGTCGCAGTTTGACCGCGCGACCCAGGCCGAACGGCAGACGGGGTCGTCGTTCAAGCCCTATGTTTATACGGCGGCCATCGAATCCGGATTGAAGCCCGAGGACAAGGTGCTGGATACGCCGGTGTCGTTTGGCGGCTGGACTCCGCATGATTACGAGCGCACCTATCTGGGCAGCATCACGCTGACAAAAGCGTTTGCCGATTCGCGGAACATTCCCGCCGTGCGGCTGGCGGACCGGGTCGGGATCAAGCGGGTGATCGAGACGGCGCACCGGTTTGGAATCACGTCGAATATTCCGCCCTATCTGCCTGTGGCGCTGGGCGCGGTGGAGGTGACGCTGGAGCAGCAGGTGGATGCGTATTCCGTGTTTCCGAATGACGGATTGCGGATGGCGTCGCGGTTGATTCGCCGCGTGACAACGGCGGACGGCGTGCCGCTGAGCGAATCGGCTCCCGACGTGAGCGAAGTGACGAGCCAGAAGACGGCGCGCGCGATGATGACGCTGTTTCGCGCGGTCACGAGCAGCGGAACGGCGGCGGCGGCGAGCAAGCTCGATTCTCCTGTGGGCGGAAAAACGGGGACGACCAGCGACTTTACCGACGCATGGTTTATCGGGTTTTCGCCATCCGTGAGCTGCGGCGTGTGGACCGGTTATGACAGCCGCCGTTCGCTGGGCGACAAGGAAACGGGCGCGCGGGTGGCGCTGCCCATCTGGATGGATTTTATGAAGGCGGCGATTGCCGGCAAGCCTAACGAGAAATTTCCCGGCGAGGGTTCGGAGCCTTCGCAACTGCGAGCGCAGCGATGAAGCGAGTGATTCTCTACAGCCAGCCCGGATGCCCTCCGTGCAACGCGGCCAGGCAGTTTCTGGTCGCGCGGAATATTCCGTTTGAGTACAAGGACGTGAGGGCGGATCACGGAGCGCTGCGCGAGTTGGTGAGGCTGAACAGCCGGTCGACTCCGACGATTGTTGTGGGCGAGGAAGTGATGGTGGGGTTTGATCCGAAGCGGCTGGAGCTTATCCTGAACAGCCCTGAGTTTCTTTAATAGATTCGGAAATTGACCACGACGTTGATTGCCACGGGTACGGGCGTGCCGCGAAGCCGCGCCGGATCGAAGCGGTACTGGCTGGCCGCTTTAACAGCATTGAATTGTAATCCACCGTCCAATGGGCGATTGGTCTTCAGCCCGCCAGCAGCCAATGACTGGACGATACGAATATGCTCCGGACGCCCGGTCGTATCCACAATCATGCTCAATACGCATAGGCCACTCGCCTTGTTTTGTCGAGCCTCATCCGTAAAGGCGGGAGCGACCGAATGGAGCAGTCGCGGTGGCGATAGTCCCGGAGTTCCGGGTTTGTAAGGGGTCTCGGTCTTTCCAACGGGAGGCGCGTCGGAACCCAGGGAATAGAGAGCGATTTTTTCCGCGACGGGAGGAAGTCCTCCTACAACCTCAGCCGCACTGAAGGCGAATACTTTGCCTATTGCGGCGTCTATGGCTTCCGGATGGGCCGCATCCACACCGATGACGACATCCACGTTTTCGTGAAGCGGAACAAATTGGGCATCACTGAGCAAGAGCGTGTTCGATTTTGCATGAAGCACCAGCGCAACCCGTTTTCCCCGCATTTCCAGTTGCGCGTCTGTGAGGTGAATCTTTTGAATTTGAATCGCGCTGTAGGCAAACGAGCCAGTCTGGTAGCTGCCCACCTCCGCGCCCTGCGCATCGAAGACGAGCTTGTCTCCGGCTTCCATGCCGCGCAAGAAGACGGTTTTCCCTTTCAATTCTTTCTCTGCTTGCTTGAGTGACGGAGCGGGCTGAGCCGCATAGACCAGCGGCGAGCAGAGCAAAAGACAGCAAAGAATTCCGCGCAGAATTTTCATTGCTGCCAGACTGCCACGCCGGACGGAATTTTGCGAGAGAATTCTTTCACACGCATCTCACCTGCCTGGAGGCGAACTGGTGCGCTCTTCCGAACGCGACACTCTGCTTTTTCTGCTGGCCATCTCCGCCGGTTCGGCTGACGGCTGGAGCTATTTCGGGATGGGCCACGCC
>JBAUHD010000201.1:0-4171 GCA_049680085.1 Acidobacteriaceae bacterium | reverse complement strand
CGATTTTGATTTCGGTTCCGGAGTATTTGCCGAACAGGACGCGGTCGCCGGCCTTCACGTCGAGGGGGAAGACCTTGCCTTCGTCGTTGGACTTGCCTTTGCCGACGGAGATGACTTCGCCTTCCTGAGGCTTTTCCTTGGCTGAGTCGGGAATGATGATGCCGCCACGGACGGTTTCACCCTCTTCGATACGCCGGACGAGGATGCGGTCATGCAGCGGAGTAAAGGTGGTCGCTACGGATGCAGTTGCCATTGCGTTGCTTCTCCTTGGGCGCGAGGGTTCGCCTCGCGGGTATTGGTGCAGATGAAAATGGGCCGGGGTTCCGGCGGCGGGTGCGGATGGGCCTGGGAGGGCCGGTTAGCACTTCCGCCTTCCGATTGCTAAGGTACTGGGTTGAGGAGAGGACTGTCAAGGGGTGGGGCAGGAAAAAGTGAGTGGATCACGCTAAGATTTATTTTAATGCTCGGCGCTCATGTTCTTTTGGGGCCGGACTCTCTTCCTGGAGTGTGCGCTAGAATCGAGGCCTTGATCTCATGATTTTGAAGGTGCACTCGATACCGCGAGCGACGGTTGCCAGTAGGCTGCTGCCGCTGCTGCTGGCGGTTTTGTTTCCGGCGCTGGCGGTGCCGCAGATGCGGATGGGCGGGGGGAAGCAGACGTTTGTGAAGGCGATTGAGAGCCACGCCTCGTCGGGCACGAGCGCGGAGCCGAACTCGACGCCAGCGCCGATGCTGATGACGATGCGCGGCGATTGGATGCTGATGTTCCACGCGAACGCGTTTGTGGCGGACACGCAGCAGAGCGGGCCGCGGGGGAAGGACAAATTTTTCTCGACCAACTGGGTTATGCCGATGGCGCAGCGGGCGTGGGGGCCGGGGCAGCTTACGTTGCGGGCAATGTTCAGCCTGGAGCCGGCGACCATTACGGGGCGGGAGTATCCGCTGCTTTTTCAGCAGGGGGAGACGGCGTTTGGCCAGCCGATTGTGGATGGGCAGCATCCGCATAATTTTGTGATGGAACTGGGGGCGCTTTACGACTGGCGGATCGGCAGGAACGCGCTGCTTTCGTTCTATGGCGCGCCGGTCGGGGATCCGGCGATTGGGCCGACGGCGTTTCCGCACCGGGCTTCGGCGATGGAGGATCCGGTGGCGGCGCTGGGGCATCATCAGGAGGACTCGACGCACATTGCCGCCGATGTTGTAACCGTAGGAGTTACAAAAGGGATTGTGCGGTTGGAGGCGAGCGGATTTCATGGGCGGGAGCCGGATGAGCATCGCTGGAAGATGCCGCAGGGGGCGATTGATTCCTGGTCGGGGCGGCTGACGGTGCAGCCGGGTGAGAACTGGAGCGGGCAGTACTCGTATGCGTTTATCCGCAGCCCGGAGCAGTTGGCTCCGCTGGAGAATCAGCGGCGGATGACGGCTTCGGTGATGTACAACCGTCCGTTTGGCAAAGGGAACTGGGCGTCGTCGGCGGTGTGGGGGCGGACTCGGACGGGTTCGGAAAATTTGATTGAGAACAGCTTTTTGTTCGAGTCGCTGGTGCGGTTTGCGACGCGGAATTCCGCGTATACGCGGCTGGAGAATGTGGATCGGACGACGGAGTTGCTGCTGGATGGAGGGCCTGAGCCGCCGGGGTTCGAGGAGGGTTCGGCGGGGCGGGTGCAGGCGTACACGTTTGGGTATGATCGGGACTTCGATCTTGTTCCGCATCTATCGTCGGCGCTGGGGGCGCAGGTGACGGCGTATTCGCCGGGGTCGCAGTTGAAAGGGATTTATGGGGCGGACCCGGTGGGGGTCACGGTGTTTTTGCGTTTTCGGCCGTTTGGGGTGGGGCGGTAGGGAGAAGCGCGCTGGCGCTTGCGGAATTATGAATGGGCCACGTCCCTCGGATGCACGGCTTCAATGCCAGTGAAGCGGGCAAAGTCTTTCGTGTTGAACGTCAGGATGCTCGGCACGCCGTGAACGCGCATGGCTGCAACCAGGCGCGCGTCATGCACCTGTACCCCGGAGACACCATAATCCACGAGCAGTCTCCGCCATGCCTCGTGCACAGCCCGGCTGTCGGGGAGAAGTCGTAGCCGCGACTCAAACAGGCGGACCCTCCCGTCTGTTTCCGCCGGAGACAATCCGTAGCCATTCCGGGCGACCGGGCGGGTCGAGGCGTTCCAGAACTCGGCGAGATTTTGAGATGTGTAGCAGAGAACCGTGCCGGAGTTTACCAATGCGGCAAGCGCAGCTTCCACAACTGGGTAATCGGGGTCAGCGGGTTGCACCCAGCGAATGAGGATGTTGCTATCAACCAGGCACAGAGTCTCGGCCATTTAGAGGCGATCCTCGTAGAAGCTCTCCCGCGTGAATGCCGAGGTCGGCAGATGAGGCAGCTTGTCCGAGCCTTTGGCAATTTCTCTCAACATTTCATGCAGCTCATCCTCGGATAATTTGCCGGACCCGGCTGGAGGCGGAGCCAGGGCTTCACGCAACAGGGCGCTCGCAAATTTTTCAAGTGCGATGCCGCGCGCCCGGGCCGCAGCGGCCAGCCGGACCTCGGTTTCGGAGCTGAGTTCCACTTGGATTGTCATAATTCGCCTCTTCACCATTATCAGATGACATGGAAGCAAAGTCGATGCCGATTTTAAGAATGCAGGCGAGCTGCCGCACTTGTGAAACCGCGGATTCCCTTCGACAAGCTCAGGGTAGGCTCTCGGTCGCTTCGCTCGCTCGAATGACATCAATTCTATTCACTGAGGGCTGGGCGGAGGTCGGTGATTTCGAGTTCCAGTCCTCCGAAGTCGGGGTGGTGGTTTTTTTTGATTTTGTAGGCGAGGTCGATGCGGGTGTCTTGCACGAGTTGAAGCGGCTGGAATTTTTCGACGCAGTTGAAGCCTACGGCGTTGAGGTTTGTGCCCTGGTCGGAGGCGAGGCGGAGGCGGAGGTGCTTCTCCTTCATGATGCGGGGCGGGGCGGCGATGCGGAGGTTTTCGGCGAGGAAGATGGGTTCCTCGTTGCCCATGCCGCAGGGTTCGAGTTGCTTGAGCCATGCGTAGAGGGATTCGTTGACTTCTTCGAGGGGGAGCGGGGCGTCGCATTCGAGGGGGCTGCCGAGGTCGGATTCGGGGAGGTTGATGGCGGCGTAATCCGTGAGGCGCTGGCGTAGTTCGGGGACGCGGTCGGAGGGCAGCGTAAAGCCGGCGGCGTGGGCGTGGCCTCCGTAGCGGGTGAAGAGATCGCGGCAGCTTTCGATGGCGTTGAGGAGGTGGAAGGCGGGGATGGAGCGTCCGGAACCGTGGGCTTCTCCGTTTTCGCGTGCGAGGACGAGGGCGGGCTTGCCGGTGCGCTCGACGACGCGGGAAGCGAGGATTCCGATGACGCCGCGGTGCCAGCCTTCTCCGTCGATGACGAGGCAGCGGGATTGGTGGAAGTGGGGCTGGTCGAGCTGGGCGAGGATTTCAGCGAGCGCAGCGGCCTCGGTGTTGCGGCGGTCGGTGTTGAGCCGGTCTAGCTTTTGCGCGATGGCGAGGGCGCGCTGAGGGTCGCGGGTGGTGAAGAGCTCGACGACTTCGGAGGCGATGTCCATGCGTCCGGCGGCGTTGATGCGGGGGGCGAGTCGGAAGCCTATGTCTACTGGCGTGAGTTGGCGTTGCGACGGGTTGAGCTGGGCGACTTGCAGCAGGGCGCGGAGGCCGGTCTGGACGGGGCGTTCGAGCTCGCGGAGGCCGAGGGCGACGATGGTTCGGTTTTCGTCGAGGAGGGGCACGGAGTCGGCGATGGTGGCGATTGCGAGGAGTTTAAGAAAAGATGGAATCAACTTGTTTTTAGCGAAGTTGCGATCATGAACCTCAAGTAATGCTTGAGAGAGTTTGAAGGCTACGCCGGCTCCGCAGAGATGCTTGCACGGGTAGGAGCAGCCGGGCTGGTTGGGGTTGAGGATGGCGAGGGCGTTGGGAAGGATGGCATCCGTTCCGCTCAACTCCGGCGCGGCTTCCGGCAGGTGGTGGTCGGTGACGATGAGGTCGAGTCCGAGGGCTTCGGCGGCTTCAGCCGCGGCGAAGGCGCGGATGCCGGTATCGACGCTGATGACCAGGCGGACGCCTTCGCGGGCGGCGATTTCCAGAATCTCACGCTGCATTCCGTAGCCTTCGCGGAGGCGGTGCGGGACGTGGAAGCGGAC
>JBAUHD010000200.1:0-5088 GCA_049680085.1 Acidobacteriaceae bacterium | reverse complement strand
CGAAGACCTGGACAATGTGATTCCGCGCGGCAGCGTGCCGCGGGGCCTGCACTACGTCTGCATGACGCAGTATGACAAGCTGTTTACGCTGCCCATGATCGTGCTGCCGGAGTCGATGGAGAACCTGCTGGCGAACATGATGGGGCAGGCCGGATTGCGCAACCTGCGCCTGGCTGAGACGGAGAAGTACGCGCACGTGACCTACTTCTTTAACGGCGGCATTGAGAAACCGTTCGCGGGCGAAGACCGGCTGCTGGTTCCGTCACAGAAGGTGGCGACGTATGATCTTGCTCCCGAAATGTCGGCGGGCGGCATTGCCGATGCGGTGGTGAAGGCGGTCGAGGATGCAACGTTTGACGTGCTCGTCGTCAATTTCGCTAACGCCGACATGGTGGGGCACTCCGGACAGCTTGCTCCGACGATCAAGGGCGTGGAAACGGTGGACGCGTGCCTGGGGCGCATCTACCAGTCGATTCGGCAGAACGGCGGAACGATGCTGGTAACGGCGGACCACGGCAACGCGGAGATGATGGTCGATCCCGTGAGCGGCGGGCCGCACACGGCGCACACGACGAATCCTGTTCCGTTTATCTACGTGAGCGAGGACGCGAAGAATTTCCGGCTGCGGCCCGATGGCTCGCTGCGGGATATTTCTCCGACCATGCTGGGGCTGCTGGGGCTGGATCAGCCGGGGCAAATGTCCGGCGGGGATTTGCGGGTCCGGCTGAAGTAGCTGGTGAAGCGGGCGGCTAAGAGCCGGTTCGCTGGTGAAACGGGTAGCTAAAAAGCGGGTGGCGGGGAGACTGTTCCCCACTCAAGCCAGAAGCGGCTTGAGTGGGCCACCGATATTGACGTTCACTGCTGCGCCATTGCTTTGCAATGGCTTCGGTCGGGATGACGACATCGATGACTTTAGAGTTATTTTTGCAGTTTCGGAAACCAGGTGATCTGGGCCTGGATGGTGGTGTCGTGCTGGACTCCGGGCTTGTAGAAGGGGGCGACCCAGCGCTCGTACTGCACCCAGCCGCGGGCTTCAAAGTCGTTCATGAAGCGCTTGCGGATGGCGAACTGGTAGTCGTTCTGCGTGGTTCCTGATGGAATGAATTTCTGATCGACCTTGACGTCGCGGTAGGAGAACTGCGCGTCTTCGCGCGGGGAGATGTGATACGTCAGCCATGCCTGGCCGCCTTTGGCGTCGCGCCCGATGGCGTCCGCGAAGAGGTAGCCCTTATTGGTGGGACCCTGGCGCTGGATGGTCTCGTAGTAGAGGAAACTGCCGTTGGCATTGGCGTCGCTGACCGGGTCGGTGGAGACTCCTTCGACGCGCAGGTCGAGATGCTGGAGGCCGGGGAAGCGGGCGAGGTAGATGCCGGGACGCACGCCGGCGCGGCGCGGCGCGCTGGCGGGGCTAACATCGTCGTGCGCGATGGAGTCGCTGTAGAGCGTGACCCAGTTGCGCAGAAAGGGCAGGCGGTAGTTGAAGTCGAAGCTGCCGAAGCGCGCTCCAGGATCGTTGCGGGAAAATTTTTCGGCGAATGTCACATTCTGGAAGCTGAAGAAGCTCTTGAGAAATGTGTGGAGGGTGATGGGCTCGTCGCAGGAAACGAGGGTGCTGGTGGTGCCGGGAACGAGGCAGAGGTGACCCTTGCCGCCCCAGATAACGGTGCGCTCGAATCCTAATTCGAGATTGCGGGTGGGCTTGAAGCTGAGCTTCTCCATGTGGACCCAGGGCGAGTTGGGATAGGTGTGGCCCTTGAGGCTGCCCACAAAAAATTCATAGCGGAAGGGTCCGGTGAGGCGCGAGAGCAGCGGGACGCGGAGCGGCTCGACGCGGTTGATTTCGAAGGCGTAGGGGGCCTCGGCGTTGGTGCTCCAGGACATGGCTCCGCCGAGCGCGGGGCTGAGCCACTGGTCATTTTTTCCGAAGGAGATTTCATGCCCGAGCAGGTGGTAGGAGACGCTGGCTTCAAGGATGCGGAAGTGATTGGCGGCGGCGATGGGGCCGAGCGGGATGGTGTCCTGCACGGGATTGGAGGCGAAGGGAATGAGGTCGATGTTCTGGGAAAGATACATCGCCATGGGCAGGGAGTAGCCGTCCGCTGAGGGAGCGTGCTGGTACTCGCCGCGGAAATAGAGGGAGAAGCGTCCAGCTTCGGCGCGTCCGCTGACGCCGGTGTAGTTGTTGAGGCCGGCCTGGTAGGGGCGTCCGTAATCGTTGGCGATAGTCTGGCCGAGGTGAAAGCTGTCGTTGAGCGGCGTATCGGTGATGCCGCGCAGGGTGGTGTATACGCTGTCAAACTCGGCGTGGGCCATGTGCTGACCGCTGGGGCCTTCGGCGTCCTGTTGGAATTCGTCCATCAGCGCGAGATAAATGTTGCGCGCCTCGGTGTCGTCGGGGTTGGCGTCAATTTTGTCCGCCGTGGCCTGGAGCATATGCGCGATGCTGAGGCGCGTCCACGGGCGCAGGCCCATGAAGGCGGAGTCAAGGTAGCCTATGCTGTGCAGGCGGTCGAGCGCGGGATAGACCCAGCTATCCATGGGCACATAGGTGGAGCCGAGCGAACTGGAATAGAGGATGGGAGACGCGGGCTGATAGCCGCTTCCGGATTGCGCGACGGCGGGCAGGCCGGAGGCCAGAACGGCCAGGAGAAGAATGGAGGGAACAGTTCTCACTTACGCCTCATAAAAGTTAAGGTGAATGCCGGAGTCGTGCCGCAATCAGGGCTGCTCGCTTCAGGCTACAGCATTTTTTTGGCGGGTGCACGGCGGGAAAGGCTCCGGGCTCAGGGGTGGAGCGAGGTTATGGCTTCGTCGAGTGCGGCGGAGAATTTCGTTTCAAGAGAGCGCTTCCAATGCGGGCGGAAGAGTTTTTTCTGGGCGAGGTACTGCTCGAGTTTGCGGAGCGGATCGGCGGGTTCGGGATCGGCGGGCCACGCGGCGCATTCGAGGATAGTGGGGCCTCCGCCTTCGCGGGCGCGCGTGATGGATTCGCAGGCGACGCGATAGAGGGCCACGGCGTCGGAAGCGTCCACGAGGATGACGGGGATTCCGTGGCAGGCTTCCGCCGGCGGAGTTGCGCCCTGGAGAATGTAGAGCACCGGCAGGGACAGGCCGGCGGCGGCGGCGAAGACTTTGCTCATGGAGGACGGCGGTGCGACGGCAGCGAAGACGACGACCGCGTTGCCGTTGCTTTCGCGCTTGTGGCGGACGGCTTGCTGATTGGCAGCGGCAAGCTGCCTGGCAGGGCCGGTCGACGCGCCGGCGCCCGCGAGCGTGCCGTTGTGAAGATACCCGGCGAGCCGGCCGCGCGGCGTAGGAGTGATGGAGTCACCGCGGCGAAGGCAGGCGGAGACGGCGGCGCTTGCGGCTTCGCGTCCGGTCCATGGCTCGTAGCCTCGGGCGGAGCGCAGGCGCTGGTCGAGCAATTCGCATTGAAGAAGCGCGGCGTAAAGCTGCCGGAACGTTTCATCGCTGATGAGGGAAAAGCCTCGTTTGCCTGCGAGGGCCGGGGAGGGCTGAGTTTGTTTTCCGGTCATTTAGGACTTTTGGGGTGAGGCTCTGTTCGGAGTGCTTGAAGGTCAAGGCGATTGTATCGCAGGTGTTTGAGTGAGCCGCAGGTCTGTTTGCCTGCACGAAAATTCGGCGACAGCTTCCTGCATCTTCTGCCGCTGATGTGGAGATACAAGGGTGGCATCGGGTTTGCAGGGGTCTAGCGTTCGGTCACCTGCTCCAACAGGGTGAAGAATTCGGGGAAGGAGATGTTGGCGGATTCGGCTCCGCGGATCAGGGTCTGGCCTTCAGCCTTGAGGGCGGCGACGGTGAAGGCCATGGCGATGCGGTGGTCTCCGCCGGAGTTGATTTCGGCTCCGTGAAGTTGCTGGCCTCCGGGCACGTCGAGGCCATCTTCGAACTCGAGGACTTCGGCGCCCATGGCGCGGAGGTTTTCGGCGACCAGCGCGATGCGGTCGGATTCCTTGACGCGGAGTTCTTTGGCATCGCGGATGCGGATGCCGTTCTTCGTGTAAGGGCCGATGGCGGCGAGGACGGGGAGCTCGTCGATGAGCTGCGCGGCAAGCGGGCCGGAGATTGTGGTTCCGGTGAGTCCGTCGCGCGGGGCGTTGACCTGCACGGTTCCGACCAGTTCGCCCGCCTTCTCTTCGAGATTGAGGACGCCGATGTGGGCTCCGAGGGCGGTGAGCGCGTCGAGCAGGGTGGCGCGGCTGGGGTTGAGGCCGAGCGCGTCGAAGACCAGGTTGGAGTCGGGGAAGAGCGCGGCGGCGCAGAGGAAGAAGGCGGCGGAGGAAATGTCTCCGGGAATTGCGGCGGTGATGGCCTGAAGTTGTTGCGAGCCTTCGATGGAGATGGATTCGAGGGTGCGTTCGAGAGTGGCTCCGAAGGCGCGGAGGGCAAGCTCGCTGTGGTCGCGGGTGCGGACGGATTCGCGGACGGTGGTGCGGCCCTCGGTCTGGAGTCCGGCGAAGAGGACGGCGCTTTTGACCTGGGCGCTGGGCACGGGCGTGGTGTAGTCGAGGGCTGTGAGCTTCGCTCCGTGAATGGTGATCGGGGCGTGGCCTTCCATAAGGTCGATGCGCGCGCCCATCTGCGAGAGCGGCTTGCGAATGCGCTCCATGGGGCGGCGGCTGAGGGACTCGTCTCCAATGAGCGTGAAGCTGCCGTGCTGCGCGGCGAGCAGGCCGGAGATCATGCGCATGGTCGAGCCGGAGTTGCCGCAGTCGAGCGGCTTGTCCGTTGGATGGAACTGGCCGCCGACACCCTGGATTTCGACCGAGCCGTCGTGCTTTCCGCTGGCCGGGTCTTTGCCGCGCGTGACTTTTGCGCCGAGGGCTTCGACGCAGGCCAGGCTGCTGGCGCAGTCCGCTCCGGTGGAGAAGTTGGCGAGGCGCGTCGCGCCGTGGGCCAGTCCGCCGAGCAGGGCGTAGCGGTGGGAGATGCTTTTGTCTCCGGGCAGGCGCAGACTGCCGAGGATGTTGCGCGCGGGGGCGATGAGGCGTTCGGCGGTTTCGGTTACGGACAAGAGTTCGGTCTCCAGAGTGGGTTCTCTTTATGGTAAGCGATCAGCGGTCAGCG
>JBAUHD010000199.1:0-5514 GCA_049680085.1 Acidobacteriaceae bacterium | reverse complement strand
GCGACGCTGGCCGCGGCCACGGCGGCGATTCTGGCCGGAGCGCATATGATTCGCATGCACGAGGTGAGAGCGGCGGCTGAGGCGGCGCTGATTGCGGATGCGATTCTGGCGGGGGCTTAGAAAGCGCTTGACAAAGCAGTGATTTTCATATATATATAAGTAGGGACTAAGTTCTCGAATATAACTTAAAGTAAATTAAAGGGATATACGCTATATGAGTAAGACTATTTTAGAGATTGAAGAATCTATTCAGAACGATATTGAAGCGCTGCGCTCTTTGCCATCAAGCCAGAAATTATCAACGATCATTCAGTTTCTTGCTCCTGACGGATATCATCCCGTTGTTGAATTGCAAGAGGATGGGCGTAAAAAGCGTCGCACTGCTGCGATTGATAATTGGACTCCGGAAACCGGAGAAATTCTCATCTCTTTCACAAGAGATGAGCCAACGGCAAAGCCATCTGCTCAACAAACCATTTCGGCTTCCACGACACGTCACGTTCCGGGTCCAAAAGCCCATTTAGCTGCGACGCAACCGGCTCTTTCACCGGATATCTCTATCCGAGCGGTAGAGGAGCTTTGCTCTGTGCTTGAAGAGGCCGAGCGCGAGGGGCTTGCTTTCATAGCCCTAAAGCGGTTTCGCGATAGGATTTTGCCGACTAAGGGATTTGCCTGGGCGAGGAACGACGATGAACGGCAAGCAGTCTTGGCAAAAGCAGTGGAAATCGGAGCGGTTCTCACAAGCAAAATTGCGAACCCGCGATCACCTTTTCCGACGACTACGATTCGGCTCAACCGTTCTCGCGCCGCAGCTCCAAGAGAGCGGCGCTTCAATCCTATTCGCATTCAGGGAGAGCCCCTTTCCGCAACCATACTGCGTGACCGGGGCCAACGTTGACCTATTACTTTCTTGAATCCAGTGCTCTGGCCAAGTTGTTTATTTATGAGGCTGGATCAGAGCCGCTGGCGCGCTTAATGGAGCAAACTGAGGATGCGAGAAAGCTCGTGTCCTCACTTGCTTCGCTCGAGGTCCGCTCCGCAATTCGTCGTCGGCAGCGCATGGGAGAAATTCCACTCGAGGATGCCGACCATGCTCTTGATGACCTTTCATTCGAGAATAGGCGCATGATGGAGCAACCGCTATCGCCAGCCGTTGTGGATACAGCACGGGAATTGCTCGATGCCTATCCTTTGCGGTCCCTCGATGCACTCCATCTCGCGACGTGCCTGGTAGCCAGGGAAACGCTTCAGTCCACAGATATCTGCTTTGTATGCTCGGATAAAGCGCTGCTCAACGCTGCTGAGTCTGAAAATTTCGCGACGCTAAATCCTGCAAATTTTTGAAAATTCGCGATGCCAGAAAGGCCGCGACTGTCGCGGCCTTTCTGGTTGAATTGAATCCTAATGTTAGGCGGAAGCGTTTGCCAGCGAGCCCTTGGCCTGTTCGACGAGGGCGGTGAAGCCGGGGGCGTCGTTGACGGCGATATCGGCCAGAATCTTGCGGTCGAGCTCGACTCCGGCGGCCTTGAGACCGTGGATGAGCTGCGAATAGCTGATGCCGTTGATTTTGGCGGCGGCGTTGATGCGCACGATCCAGAGCGAGCGGTACTGGCGCTTCTTCTGCTTGCGTCCGCTGTAGGCGAACTTCATGCCGCGCTCGACGGCTTCCTGGGCGGCCTGATAGAGCTTGGATTTGGTGAGGAAGTAACCGCTGGCGCGCTTCAGAATCTTTTTGCGGCGGTCGTTGCGTTTGGTTCCACGTTTTACGCGGGGCATGGTGCTGCTCTCCTTTTTGAATGACTGTCAGGCGGCTGGAGGCAGGGAGCTTTCGCTTCTGTACCTCTTCACTCGCTCGGTTTTCCTGATCGCTCGACTTCATCCAATGATGGAAGCCGGGGGCCGTGCAGGCCCTTGCGCGCTGTGGCGCAGATCAGGCGTAGGGAATCATGCGCGCGACCTTCTTGTAGTCGGCGTCCGAAACCAGCGTGCTGTGAGCCAGCTTGCGCTTGGTCTTGGTCTCCTTCGACGTAAGGATGTGGCGCATTTTGGACTGGCCGCGGACGATTTTGCCGGTGCCGGTCTTTTTGAAGCGCTTGGCAGCGCCCCGATGGGTCTTTAATTTAGGCATGGTTTTCCTGCTTGAATCGGCTTGCTTACAACATTTCCCAGTATACGGGAAGCGAGGCAGGTTGGCCAGACGGTGGGTGCGTGGACACCGGCCTGAAGCGGACCGGAAAAGCGTCCAACCTCACCCAGGCCAACCTGCTGCTCGCGCGAAAATTCTATGGCTGAACGGCTGCTGAGAATGCTATGGTAATGCGTTCGCCGCGGAGGGCCTTCTAAGGCGAGTGAACCGCATGCGGTCGCGGTTCGTATCCGTCTCCTGAATTCACACAGAGGATTCTCCTGATGCTCGCTCGTCCGGTTCGCCGCTTTTTTCTGCTCGCCTTCTCTGCGCTCTTCGCCGCTTCCGCGATCTGCGCCTTCGCTCAAGCTCGGGGGGCGACCGATCAGCATCCGCTGCTGCTGCGGAATCCGTCGCTGAGCAAGGACAAGATCGCATTTGTCTATGCGGACGATATCTGGACGGTGCCTCGTGCAGGCGGGGATGCGGAGCGGCTGACTTCGGTGAGCTCCGTAACCGACGGGCCATTTTTTTCGCCCGACGGGACGCGGATCGCGTACTCAACGCACGAGAACGGGGTGGTCGAGGTCTACGTCATCGGCTCGGAGGGCGGAGTGCCGCACCGGCTTACCTGGGACCCCTCCGGCAACGAGGCGGTAGGCTGGACGCCGGATGGCAAGGACGTGTTGTTTGCCTCGATGCGCGAGAGCTACTCGGATTTTCCTCGGCTGTTCCAGATTCATGCGGACGGAACCGGCTCGCCCACTTTGCTGCCGCTGCCCAGTGGCGTTTACGGGACTTACTCGCCCGACGGCAAGACCCTGGCTTATGTGCCGGTAATGCAGTGGGAGGCGGCGTGGAAGCATTATCGCGGCGGGCAGACGACTCCGGTATGGCTGGTGAACATGAAAACGCTGGACCTGGTGAAGGTTCCGCGTGAGAACTCGAACGATTCCTATCCGGTGTGGGCGGGCCACACGGTTTACTTTCTCTCCGACCGCAACGGGCCGGTTTCGCTCTTCAGCTATGACACTGAGACGAAGGCAGTGAAACAGGTGCTCGACAATCAAGGCTATGATTTGAAGACGCTTGCCGCTGGACCCGGAGCGCTGGTTTACGAGCAGTTCGGCTCGCTGCACCTTTATGATCTGGCGACGCGGCAGGAGCATACGGTTCCGGTCAGTCTCCATGGAGACCTGCCGTCGCTGGTTCCGCATCTGGCCAACATCGCGCCGGAAGAGGTGCAGAACTTTGCCGTTTCGCCGAGCGGCGTGCGCGTAGTGGTGGAGGCCCATGGCGACATTTTCACGCTGCCCGCCGAAAAGGGTGACACGCGGAACCTGACAAAGACTCCGGGTGTGGCGGAGCGCGACCCGGCATGGTCGCCAGATGGGAAATCCATTGCTTACTTCAGCGATGCGTCGGGCGAATATCAGCTTTATATCCGCGGCCAGGAGGGATTGCAGGCGCCGAAGGTGATTGATCTGGGGCCTGATCCGTCCTTCTTCTACAGCCCGCATTGGTCGCCGGACTCGAAGCACATCGCGTATACGGACAAGCATCTTCACACCTGGTATGTGGATGTTTCCGGCGGGAAGCCAGTGAAGATCGACACAGGGCTGCGGGGCAGCTTCGGCAACGCATCGGAAATTTCCTGGTCGCCGGACTCGCAGTGGATTGCCTACACACGCGATTTGGAGAATGAGCTGCACGCGGTGTTTTTTTATTCGCTGGCCACGCATACTTCCACACAGATTACCGATGGGATGAGCGATGCGGCGCATCCGGTGTTTGATCCGGACGGGAAGTATCTGTACTTCACGGCATCGACGAATGATGGGCCTTCGGACGCGGGAATCGATCTATCGTCGCTGGACCGGGCCACCAGCGATAGTGCGTATGTGGTGGTGCTGGCGAAGGATGGAGCGTCGCCCGTTCCGCCCGAGAGCGATGACGAGAAGGCGACAAAGCCGGACGAGAAGAGCGGCGAGAAAACGGACGCGAACCAGAGCAAAGACGCGAAGGCCGCGGCGAAGGGTGATGAGAAGGAGGCTTCCAAAAAGAAGGCGGAGCCGCCGAAGCCTACGGTGATCGACCTGGCGGGAATTGGGAACCGCATTTTGTCGCTGCCGATTCCGGCGCGCAATTATGTGGATCTGTCGGTGGGCAAAACGGGGGTGCTGTATCTGGCGGAAGGTAGCCCGGTGGGCCGCGCGTCTGCGCAGGACGGGCCGCCCATCCGCGCGCTATGGCGATTTACCACCAAAGACCGCAAGACGGAGGAGGTGCTCGGCGGGCTGACCGGCTACGCGGTTTCGCACAATGGCGAAAAGATTTTCTACATGCGCGGGGCTTCGTGGTTTCTGGCGCCGGCGGCGGAGCTGAAACCGGGCGGCGGCGCGGCGGGCAAGCCGGTGAACGACCGGAGCATGTTCGCGACGATTGATCCGCGTGCCGAGTGGGACCAGATGTACAAGGAAACCTGGCACATTGAGCGGGACTTTTTCTATGATCCGCATCTGCACGGGCTGAATCTCGGGAAGATTGAGGCGAAGTATCAGCCATACCTGGCCAATCTCGCCTCGCGCGACGAGTTCACGTACCTGTGCGATGAAATGCTGGGCGAGATTCAAGTGGGACACATGTTTATCCGCGGTCCGCGCGAGCCGTACCACGGCCCCAAGCCCGGACTGCTGGGAGCGGACTACACGGTGGACCACGACCGGTATCGGTTCGCGAAAATCTATAACGGGCAGAACTGGACGCCCGCGCTCAAGGCTCCGCTGACGCTGCCCGGCATCAACGTGAATGTTGGGGAATATCTGCTGGCGGTGAACGGGCGCGAGCTGCATGCGACGGATAATCTTTACAGCTTTTTTGACGGGACGGCGGGTCAGCAGACGGTGATCCGGGTGGGGACCAAGCCGGACGGCAGCGATGGGCGCGATGTCACGGTGGTTCCGCTGGACTCCGAGCACGGGCTGCGGAATATCGACTGGATTGAGTCGAACCGGCGGAAGGTGGACCAGCTCTCCGGCGGGAAGGTGGCCTACATATATATGCCGAACACGGGAGGGGCCGGCTACTCGAATTTCAACCGCTACTTCTACTCGCAGCTTGATAAGCAGGGCGTGGTGCTGGACGAGCGCTACAACGAGGGTGGGCTGATCGCCGACTACATTGTGAACGTGCTGGGGCAGAAGCGGCTGAGCGGCGCGATTGAGCGCGATGGCAAACCGGTGCATGATCCTCAGGGGGCGATTTTCGGACCCAAGGCGATGATTATTAATCAGTCGGCGGGTTCAGGCGGCGACGCGATGCCGTGGTATTTCCGCAAGGCGCATATCGGCACACTGGTGGGCACGCGGACGTGGGGCGGGCTGGTGGGC
>JBAUHD010000198.1:0-2406 GCA_049680085.1 Acidobacteriaceae bacterium | reverse complement strand
CAATATGGCCGATCAGCAGCAGATAGTTAATGGGAGATGTATCCGCGACAACAATCATGCGGAGCGCTTTGCTTCCGTGGAACGCTTGCGGAAGAGCCGCTCGTTCGTTGCAATATCCTGCTCAAATTCCTCAATTCCGTAGTTTGACGGGATGTTACGTGCCGCCAGAAAAGCATCTGTTTGCATCGGAGTCCTGAAGCCGAGGAGGTGCCCAACCTGTCCGCGCCCCAGACTTCGAGTACGATAGCCTTCTGCCGCAAGCGCTTCGAGCGCGGCGCGGGATATGTCAGGCGATCCAAGAGCCTCGGCGATCTCGTCGGGAAGATCAAATTCAACGTGCATAACCTTTTCCTTATTTGGAACCGCAGCCTACCAACCTCTAGTCTGCAACAGATCCTTCTCTTCAATCGCGGAGATGGCCAGGCCTTTCATCGATCCCGTGACCAGCTCGGCGGCTTCAGAAAGAATCTTCGCGTCATTGAAATGCGTCGTGGCAATCACGATGGCTTTGGCGCGCGACTCGGCTTCCGCGCGCTCCTCGGGATTGTTAGGTTCGCCCTTCTTGTCGACGCTCACATCCAGCGGAGTGGCGCGCTCCTTCATGAAAATTCCCGATCCCACGAAGACCGACTCCGCCCCAAGCTGCATCATCATCGCCGCGTCAGCGGGCGTGGCGATGCCTCCAGCGGAGAAATTCGGGACCGGCAATTTTCCGGTCTTCGCCACCATGCGCACCAGCTCATAGGGCGCTTGGTGCTGCTTGGCGGCGAGGTAAAGCTCCTGATCGCTCAACACGGTCAGCGCCTTCATCTCCCGCGTGATCTGGCGCATGTGCTTCACGGCGTGAACCACGTCGCCGGTGCCGGCCTCGCCCTTGGTGCGGATCATGGCCGCGCCCTCGGCAATGCGCCGCAGGGCCTCGCCCAGGTCGCGCGCGCCGCAGACAAACGGCGTCTTGAAGGCGTGCTTGTCGATGTGGTGGGCCTCGTCGGCGGGCGTCAGCACTTCGCTCTCATCAATAAAATCCACGCCGAGCTGCTGCAAAATCTGCGCTTCCGCAAAGTGCCCGATGCGGGCCTTGGCCATCACGGGAATCGAAACGTTGGCGATGATCTCCTTAATCAGGCTCGGCTTCGCCATGCGGGCCACGCCGCCCTCGGCGCGAATCATCGCGGGAACGCGCTCCAGCGCCATCACCGCAACGGCCCCGGCCTGCTCGGCGATCTTCGCCTGCTCCACGTTCATCACGTCCATAATGACGCCGCCCTTCAGCATCTCCGCAAGGCCGGTCTTCAGCCGCAGTCCCGACTGGTTCTGAGCGAAATTGCCGTTCGTGGTCGCGTGGTCGGTCATGTTCCTGTCTCCTGGTCAGGGGGAATTGGCGTGTGGAGAGACGCTCCAGCCCCGCGCTTCCGCAGTCCCCTGTGAACCTTTAGTTTAGCAGTTTTGACCCGCCCCGCCGCATCTGGGAGCACTCGGCCGATTTCATCCAAGCGTCTTGTTTCCGCGCGCCGCCGCGGCTTATACTCGGCAAACCAGACCCGTGTCCTCAACCGCCCGCCCGCCGCTACCCACCCATTTGAAGAGCCCTCAGGGTTCCGCCTCGGTGCATCTTGATGCGCTGCGCGGAATCGCGGCCGTCGGCGTCTGCCTCGAGCATCTACGCGATATTTATTTTTGCGACTACTCCAGTATTGTTCGCCACTCGCCGCTGCTGGCGCTTATCTACCTCGCCAGCGGGCTCGGACATCAATGGGTGATGGTGTTCTTCGTGCTCAGCGGCTATCTCGTCGGAGGCAGCGTCCTTCGCGCTCATGCGACCGGCCGCTGGAGCTGGAACGGCTACCTCTTCAACCGGCTCACTCGGCTTTACATCGTTTTGGCTCCGGCCATAGCCATTGGCGGACTTTGGGATCTGTTCGGCATTCGCCTCTTTGGAGCAAACGGCATCTACGGAGGGCACACTGGTGCGCACGCCTTTACCTTTTCCGTTCAGACGCACATGGGCGTCCTTAACCTGTTGGGAAATTATGCGTTCCTGCAGGGCATCCATGTTCCAAGCTTTGGATCCAACAGCCCTCTGTGGAGCTTGACCAACGAATTCTGGTACTACATCGCCTTTCCTCCGCTGTTTTTCGCGTTTGTGCGTTCCAGCTCCGTGGCGCGACGCTTGTTCTCTCTCGTTTTTCTGGCCGCCCTCGTGTTCTTCGTCGGGCATCAGATCGCGCTGCTCGGCCTTGTCTGGCTCATGGGCGTCGCCATCCACTACCTGCCGCGAATCCCGGCACGGAGCGCCACGGCGCGCGGGCTGCTGGCCGTGGCCGCCATGGCCTGCGTCGCCGCGACTCTGGTCTGGTGCAAGCAGACGCGGTCTCCGCTATCCGATTATGTTCTCGGAGTCGCGGT
>JBAUHD010000197.1:0-1821 GCA_049680085.1 Acidobacteriaceae bacterium | reverse complement strand
TCCAGCCAGCAAAGCAGCCACAGCGCGGCGAGAACCAGCTCAACGGCGGGATAGCGCCACGCAATCGGCTGGCGGCAGGCGCGGCAGCGTCCGCGCAGAAAAAGATAGCTGAGGACCGGGACATTGTCGTTGGCAGCGATGGTGGCTCCGCAGCGCGGGCAGCGCGAGCGCGGGCGAACAATGGATTCGTGGCGGGGCAGCCGCGCGATGCACACGTTGAGAAAGCTTCCGAAGATGAGTCCGAGAACGACGACGATGCCGACGGCCAATACTTGCATAGGGTTCCTGCGCAGTATATTCCGCCGGGTCGGGTAAATTGGAACCATGGCTGTTTCAGACGGGAACCCGAAGGCGGATGGGAACGCGGCGGCGAGCTTTGCTGAAGCCGTCGCGATCATGCACAGGCTGCGCGCGCCGGGCGGTTGTCCGTGGGACCGCGAGCAGACGTTCGATTCGATCCGCAAGTACACGCTGGAGGAAACCTACGAAGTCTTCGACGCGATTGAGCGGCGCGACTGGGCGGGGCTGAAAGACGAGCTTGGCGATCTGCTGCTGCAAACGCTCTTCTATGCGGAGATGGCGGCGGAGGCGGGTTCCTTCACCGTCGTCGATGTGATTGAGGGGCTGAACCGGAAGCTGGTGCGGCGGCATCCTCATGTGTTTGGCGAAAAGGCTGCGGCCGAGGCGGGGAACTCGGCCTCCGGGCTGGAGGTTGACGGCATTGATGCGGCGCAGGTTCTGCGGAACTGGGAGGAGATCAAGCAGCGGGAGCGCGGCGCGAAACCCGAGGCAACGGGGCGGCTGGACTCCGTTGGGCGCGCCATGCCTGCGCTGGCCGAGGCGGCGAAGCTGGGATCGAAGGCGGCGAAGACGGGCTTTGACTGGCCGGAGCTTGCCGGCCTTATCGACAAGCTGCGCGAAGAAACGGCGGAACTGGAAGCCGAGATTGCGGCAGGCGAGCGCGACCGGGCGGGACAGGAGCTTGGGGACCTGCTGTTTACGGCGGTGAACCTGGCTCGAAGGTTGAAGATTGATCCGGAAATGGCTCTGCGGGATACAAATGCGCGGTTTCGTAGCCGCTTTGGCGCGATGGAGAAGGAATCCGCGCGGCCGTTGGAGGAGCTTTCGGCCGATGAACTGGAGCGGTTGTGGGCAAGCGCGAAACAGAGGGAGCGCGGCTGATTCCACACGATTGTCATCCCGTGCGAGCGCAGTGAGTCGAGGGACCTGCATTTCGCCTCGATTGCCACTCATTGCATCCCCGGTGGCGCATTTGGGCGAGTTCTCGCGTCAGTTCGTCCAATTGATTTCTGAGGCGGGAGCGGGCCCGGCGTCAACCTTTGGGGGTGTATTCTCATCTCGTCTGGCAGGAGAGCATTCTGCCATTGGCAAGCGCGGGCGAAAAAGCCCGCTCCTCGTGGCCGGCCGTTGCGGGCTTCACTCGGCAGATGGTATTCAAGCAACCCTCAACATTGCATTCCTTGAAGCCTGGGAGACGCTCAACCATGAGAATCGACGCCATCATCCTCCGCGAGTTGCACATCCCTCTCATCCATCCTTTTGAGACCAGCTTTGGGGTCACGCTGAACCGGCGCGTGCTGCTGGTGGAACTGAGAGCCGAAGGGCTTATCGGCTGGGGCGAGTGCGTGGCCGGCGAGCATCCGTATTATTCCGAGGAGTCCATCGACAGCGCGTGGCAGGTGATGCTTGCCGAGCTTGCCCCCGCGCTCGTTGTCGCTGATCCGGAGCATGGAGGGAAGTGTCCGGGCATTTTTGGAAAGGTGCGCGGCAACCGCATGGCCAAAGCCGGGCTGGCCAACG
>JBAUHD010000196.1:0-1759 GCA_049680085.1 Acidobacteriaceae bacterium | reverse complement strand
GTCCCATCCTCGAATGGTCCAACCCCGGCCTCCGCGAGTGGGTGGGGATGTCCATCCCGCTCATGCTTGGCGTCTCGCTGGTCTCCGCCGACAACTGGATCATCAACTATTTCGCCTCGGGGACGGGCGGGGCCGTCTCGCTGCTCACCTATGCCAAGCAGCTCTTCAATGTTCCCGTCGCGCTGGGGCAGGCCGCCGGAGCCGCCTCGCTGCCCTTCCTCGCCTCGCTTTTCGTCAAGCCCGACCGCGCGCCCTTCTCTCGTACCGTCAACGCCGCCGTATCCAAAATTCTGGCCTTTTCCATCCTGCTTACCGGCTTCCTCATCGCCATGGCTTACCCCGCCGTCGATGTCGTCTTTCGCGGAGGCAAATTCCACCGCATCGACTCCGGAACCATGGCCCTCTACTTCGCCGTCTTTTCCATCTCGCTCTGCCTCTGGTCCGCGCAGGCGATTTACGCTCGCGCCTTCTACGCCGCCGGCAACACGCTCACACCCATGATCGCCGGGACCATCGTGACCGCCTGCTCACTACCCGTCTATTGGTCGCTGTATCACGGCTTTGGGCCCGCCGGCCTGGCCATCGCCTCGGACATTGGAATCCTCGTCCAGACGCTGACGCTGGCCGTCCTGCTCCACCGCCGAGGCATGGTCTCGCTCGCCGGACTTGAATACGCCGAGCTGGCCCGCTCCGTCCTCGCCGCCGCCATCGTCTATGCCGCCCTCGCCGCGCTCAGCCACTATGCCGCCAGCCCCAGCCGCATCCACGAACTCGTGCTGCTGATCGTCGCCTCTTTCCTCTGGCTTGGACTTTCCGCCGGGATGCTCAAGCTGACGGGTTCAACCCTGCCCAGCCAGCTCCTGTCGCGCTTTGGGAGATCCAACGCAACGTAGAGAGTGTCATCACAATGTCCAGACATCCTGAGGTACAATAGAAGAGCAGCGGGGAGAACAGCCATGCCACCTCATTCTTTAGCTACGGTACGGCGCACCGAAAAACTTGATGTGCGGATTTCCCGCGCGGCAAAAGCCAAGCTTCAGGCCGCCGCCGCCGCCTGCCATCGCTCCATGAGCGACTTCGTGATGGAGAGCGCGCTTTCTAAAGCCGAAGAAATGCTGGCGGAGCGCCGCATCTTCTCTCTGAGTGCGGAAGATTGGGCGGCGTTCCAGGCCGCTCTTGATGCTCCTACTCGGCCTTTGCCCAGACTGAAAAAGCTCCTCTCCGAACCGGGGTTTTTCAAATCCGGCTTCGGACGGTGAGTAAGACGCGCAGCATCGAGAAACTCACGCGCGAGCACGTGCTCGACGCATTCGACTGCGGACAGCCTGACCTGAATCACTGGCTCCTGAAACACGCCCTTCAGAACCAGGGCGCGAACGCGGCTCAAACCTACGTCGGGCTGGAGGACGGCGCGATTGTCGGCTACTACAGTCTGGTTGTCGGCCAAGTTGAATTTGCGGACGCTCCGGAACGCCTTCAGAAGGGACTAGCGCGGCATCCTGTTCCCATCATGCTGCTCGCACGCTTGGCGGTTCACGAGAAATGGCAACGAAAGGGAGTGGGCCGCGCTCTCCTGCGGGATGCCATCCTTCGCACGCTACAAGCCGCCGACATAGCCGGAATTCGCGCTCTGGCCGTCCATGCCAAAGACGACCAGGCAAGGAGATATTACGAGCAGTTCGATTTCGCTCCGTCTTCCACCGACCCGCTCCATCTATTTGTGCTGCTCAAGGACCTCCGCAAACTCGTCCTTGCGGCT
>JBAUHD010000195.1:0-2930 GCA_049680085.1 Acidobacteriaceae bacterium | reverse complement strand
ACCAGCTTCACCTACACCGGCTCGATCGCTGGGACGCACACCATCGCGGCGACCTACACGCCAACCGGATCCTTCGCCGCGAGTTCGGCAACCTGCTCCGAAGTGGTCAACGCCCTTCCGACAACCTCAGTCCTGACCGTCACTCCGGCGGATTCTACCTACGGCTCCCCGGTCACGCTCTCTGCGACCGTTTCCCCCGTCACGCTGCCCGGTCCCAGCGCTCCCACTGGCGTTGTCACCTTCTACAACGGCGCTACTGCCATCGGCACCGCCACCCTCGCGGGCGGAGTTGCAAACCTGACTCCAGCCTCCCTTCCCGTGGGAAGCTACAACCTCACCTGCATGTATAGCGGAAGCTCCGTCTACTCTGTGAGCAATTGCAATCCGGTTCCGGTCGTCATCCAGGCCGCTCCAGTCACGGGAGATTTTGAAATGAATGTGACGCCGGGATCGGTTTCTGTCTATCAAGGAGATAAAGCTAAGGCGCAAGTGTATGTGACTCGTTTGCAGGGCTTCAGCGAACAGCTTGCATTGAGTTGCACGGGACTTCCCGCGGAGTCATCCTGCCAGTTCAGCCCAGTTTCCCTGACGAATGGGCAGGGAGAGGCCGCGCTTGTGATTCAGACGACGGCTCCACATAGGAATCAAGCCAACGCAGCGGCGGGGATTGCACGGATACCTGGAGTACTGGCGTTTGTCATCCTGTTCGGTTGGCGTAAGCGGCGGGGCTTGCTGGCAAAGATGCTGACTGTATTTCTTGCGGCCACCGTCTTGTTTGCGGCCGCTGGGATGCTAGCCGGATGCGGAGCCCCTCCAGGAGACACTGGCGGTACCCCACCCGGCGTATATCAGGTTACAGTGACGGCGACGACAACGGGAAGTGGCACGGCTCTTACGCACTCGGTTCCCGTTACCCTGACCGTAAAATCGTATTGAGCCTGGGGCGGGTTTTATTCGATACTGCTGTTCGTGCTGGCGCACACAACGATCCAGGCTCATTCCCATCGTGACGGCCGCATGGCCGCTTATCTCGCCTCCATTTTTCATTAGCCCAAATGGACGTGCTCGGGCCGCACCCCCATCCCCACGGCGCGCGCCAGCAGCCGCTGAAACCCCGGCAGGTTCACAACCATCCGCAACTGCCATGGCGCATGAGCCGGCCCAGAGTTGCGGAAAAGCTTCGCCAGGCCTTTGTGCGCGAAAACCTGCGCCCGTTGCGTCACGCGCACTGGAAACTCCCTTCGCCCCTGAACTTGGGCCAATAAATCTTCCGTCACAATCCGCTCCCGCAGTGGCTTCGCCAGCAGGTTGGCGGCGGCCACCGCGTCCTGCACCGCCAGATTGATCCCCACTCCTCCAGCCGGAGACATGGCGTGCGCCGCGTCGCCAATGCACAGCAGCCCCGGCTGATGCCACCGCTCCAGCCGGTTGATCTGCACGGTCAGCAGCTTCACCTGCTCCCAATTCTCCAGTTCGCTCACACGGTCGCCAAGAAATGGCGCAATCCACGCAACAGCCTGCTGAAACGCTGCCAGCCCATCCGCGCGAAGCCGCTCAAAAGAGCCTTTGGGAATAATCAGCCCGGATTGGAAATAATCTCCGCGATGAATGAGAATCAGCGCCTTGCCGTAATTCACGTTGCCCAGCGCGGCTTCCGGGTCGGTCGCTTTCCGGCTCATCCGGAACCACAGCACGTCAATCGGCACGCCCAGTTCCATCAACCGCATCCCCGCCGCCTGCCTCGTGACGGAATGGCGGCCATCGCATCCGATCACCAGATTGGCCTGAATCTCAATCCGGCCCGAAGAAGTTTGCGCCTCGACGCCGATGACCTTCCCATCGCGGGTAAGCAGGTCCGTCGCTTCGTGTTCCATGCGCAAATCAAATTCCGGATACTGCCTCCCGCGTTCGGCGACGAAATTCAGCAGGTCCCATTGCGGCATCAACGCGATAAATTTGCACCGCGTGGGCAGATGTCGAAAGTCAGCCGCGGTAAACGCATAATCCCCAAAGCGCCCGCCGATGGAGGCCAACTCCTGATGCGGAATCTTGAGGAACTCATCCAGCAGGCCAAGCTCGTGAAAAAGTTCGAGGGTGGAGGGATGGACCGTATCTCCGCGAAAATCCCTGAAAAAATCCTTGTGCTTCTCAAGCACCGTGACGCGCACGCCGGAGCGGGCCAGCAGATACCCAGTCACAATTCCGGCGGGCCCTCCGCCAACAATGCAGCATGTCGTTTCCACCACTGAGTCCATCTCCCGGCGGCATCAAAGCTCAGAATGCTTTTAGATTATAGAAGGCGTGGACCCGTCGCCCCGCTCGCGATCTTTCATTCGCGATGCGAGCGCAAGTCCCGGCATTCCCTTTCGAGCAGCGGCAACGCCTTTGCCAGCTCTGCCTTCAGGATGGGACAATAAACGGTTCCGCTAGAAGGAGTCGAACCGCATGGGAGCAGCCCCCTTCACCCGCGCCGCGCAAGCCCTCACCGAGGGCCCGCACGTACATCGCAACCTCTCCACTCCGCAACTGGTCGAGACCGCCATCGCCCGCGGAGAAGCCAGCCTCGCCTCTAACGGCGCCCTCGTCGCCATCACCGGAGCACGCACCGGCCGTTCGCCCCGCGACAAATTCATCATCGAGGACGACGTCACCCGCGACACCATCCACTGGGGCAAAGTCAACCAGCCTTTTCCGCCGCAGAAGTTCCAGGCCCTCCTCGATCGCGTCATGCGCCACCTGTCCGAGCGCGACCTCTACGTCATGGACCTCTACGCCGGAGCCGACCCCGCCTACCAGCTCCCCGTCACCTTCATTTGCGAATACGCCTGGCACGCGCTCTTCGTCAAACAGCTCCTCGTGCGCCCCGAGCTCGCCGGCCTCGCCGCCCACGCCGCCGAGTTCACCGTCATTGCCGCGCCTGAATTTGAAGC
>JBAUHD010000194.1:0-1922 GCA_049680085.1 Acidobacteriaceae bacterium | reverse complement strand
CTAATGATCGGCGTGCTCTCTGCCATGAGGAATCAGGACTCCGCGATTCAGGTCCCTCTCCTTCATCATGACAAAGAAGACTGGAATGAGGATGAGGACGTGGATAGTGGACGTAATCATGCCGCCGACGATGGGCGCGGCAATCGGTTTCATCACGTCGGAGCCGATGCCGGCTTCCCATTGGCGATGTGATTGCGAAATCTATTGTCCCGACTCTGGGTCTGATCTTCGCAGGCGAGTTCGGATCGAAAATCATTCTCGATTTCGTCTTCGCATACATTCTGGACATCGCCCTTCAGTACTTCACGATTGCAGCTTAAAGAGGAGATGGATCGCGGAAATCAAATCGAGTTCTGGAAACAGCGATTGTGCAAGGCCACCTTACCAGATAACAACGAGCGACAAATCGCCTTTGCACTCATCGACCCCTGATTAGCCTTGGGGAAGTCGGCTTGTGAATTTGCCGTTACTGCACTGAGTTTCGTTAGCTGAAGCAGAAAAGTGACACGTCGCCTGAACCCGATGTCAGTCCATTTTAAGCAGCGCGGCCTTTGGCCCGTCAGAGTTGGTTTCTCTTCCTCAAGGCTGCGCGCCTGTCTGATAATCGAGCGTGGCCAGCGACAGCCGGTACTGGTATTGAGCATTGGTCTGGGTGATGGCCGCCTGGGTCTGCTGCAACTGCGCCTGGCTGAGTTCGACGATGGAGCTGAGGCCCAGCTTGTAACGGGTGTTGGCCAGCCGCAACGCCAAGTTTGCCTGTTGCAGCAGTTCCGCCGTCACGCCCAAGCGCTGAAAAGCCGTATTAGCCTCAAGCCACGAAGTACGCACATCGCGCACAATGCGGTCTCCTGACCATTTCCGAGGTTGCCTGCCTTGATGGTCGTGTGGGACGACTGCCGTCATCCTCGCTATGCCTCTCCGATCAGGCGTTCGGAACTGCCGAAAAACCAATCCACCCCTGATTGGGATAGGTAACTCACAAGTCAGTTCCGCTTCAGTTTTCCGGGGGCTGAGCCGGGATTCCTGAAGCAGAGCCCGATTGCGGGGGGCTGATCATAGAATTGCGGTCCGCGCGAGCTAGGATCGGGAACTTCCCGTCTGTCCCCAGATTTCCGGATTTGAACCGCGCGTTCCCATCGCGCAGGCGCTTCACTTCCTCAGCCTCGCTCACTTCCATGCCTCCGTACTTCGAATTCCAGGCATAAATCATGTGCTTGCTGACCCCTGTTCCCGAACGACATCGTCGGGCATGCGGCCCGCCTCAAGCTGCTTCAACGCAGCGATGATCTGCGCCTCGTGTGCCTGCTTCGGCTCATTCGTCATTCCTCGTCGTTCCTTCGTCCAAATCGTATTCCGAAATGAACCGATTCCGGGGGCAGGTCACATTGTGGAATTGTTTAGCTTTGATCCCGGCTCGCCCGGGAAGACGGGGACAGACGGGAAGTTCCTGAGTGAAATATGGCATCTGAACAGCCGATCATTCGGCCGAAAGTTTTCCATTGGCGCACAATCGCCAAGGCACTCACCGAGATCCCGATAGGTAACCAAAAGTCGGATTGTCCAGCGATCCTTCGAGGCGTATACGTCTCGATTGTCGACAACAGGCCGAGTCACTTATTGACGCGTTGCTGCCGTATTCTGGCTAATCGGGAGATTTGTGGCCATGTGCCGAAGGTCAGCGTATCCGCTGGACCTTAATGGATCGGCAACCCACTTTCCAGCTCGGCCATATTGTCCCGATCGTGCATCAGATCGAGGTTCGATTTCCAGCGAGACGTCCATTTATCTGACATCAGGGTGCTTGCAGGCGCTTCAGATCTGCGCGTCCCCGACATTCCTACTTTCCGGCGGACACTCGGCATTTCCCGATCAGAGAATGGCTCTGTTTAGGAGCAGATTTACAACCGCGGAGAATCCTCTCC
>JBAUHD010000193.1:0-2040 GCA_049680085.1 Acidobacteriaceae bacterium | reverse complement strand
TGCCGATCAGCAGCAGAATCAGCCCTCCGGCAATCTCAAACGCCGGCAGCGTAATTCCGAACATCCGGAAGATCAACTGACCTGCCAGCGCAAACGCCGTCAGCACAATGAAACAAGTCAGCGCGGCCTTCCCCGCCGTCCTGCGCCGCCGGGCAGCGTCCGCACCCGCCGTGATCGCAATGAAGGAAGGAATCGCCGCAAACGGATCCACCAAAAAGAAAATCGAGCTCAGCGCCAGCAGGCTGAACCGCACGTACGTCGAATGCAGCTCGTGCCATGCCACGCCGGCCGGGCCGGAAACCATGCTCGTCAAAACCCAATCCACCGTCACCCGGCCTCCCCAGTCCTAACGACGTTCGTGCTCAAACTCTATCGCAACTCACATCTTCCGCCATCAACTCCAGCGGTTTCGGGCTGGGAAAAAAGCTCCGCCCCTCCGGCAACGACTCCCCTCAGAAAAATGGTTGCCTGCCAAAATTTCTAACAACCTGTTTATTTCTAGATATTTACACCATTATGAAAATGGCATCCAACGTGCCCTGAAAGGAGTTTCACAAAGGGGCCAATTCCGCCCCCCGCGACAGCACAAACGATGGGAGAGTGAGCAGCCCATGAACTTCGAATCCACAGACCTTTCCCCGACCCCTCCATCCCTCATCCTTCTCTGCGGAGACAACACCCGCACCACCCTGCGTCTGGGCCAGGCGCTCGTCGAAGAAGGCTTCGGCGTCGAACTCGCCTCCGGCTATCCTGAGCTTGAGGCGCAGTGGCGGCAGCGGCGTCATCCCGTGGTTTTGCTCGAAGTCTCCGGCCCTCAAGCCGTCGAGGACGCCGTCAACGCCGCCCTCAGTCTCAAGCGTCGCGATCCCCGCCAGTTCGTCGGCTACCTCGCCGACCCCGGCTTCCAGACCAGCGGCCTGGCCGGAGACGGCATCTTCCCACGCGCCTCCCGTCCGCTCGCCATGGCCCTCAAACGATTCTTCGCCAGCCAGGCGCTTGGAAACTGAACGCCGGAAATCGGCAGTGTCTCAGTTTGAAGGGTACGGGCTTTACAGGCTGCGGAAAAACTCAGCTTTGGATCAGGGCACGGCTTCAGCCGTGCCGCAAGTAGCTGAAAACACATTGGGCTTTAGCCCCTGAGGGCTCAAACTGAAGCGCCGCCCGGAAATCCGCTCGCCGCCGCGCTCCGTCCCTTACGACTTCGAGTGCTTCGCCGCGCCGCCCGCGTCAAATGGCATCGGCATCGAGTTCCCGCGATGGCACGTCCCGCAAGTTACGGTCTTCATCTCCGCACTCGCATCGGCGTCCACCACCGTCGACAGATACTTCGCGTTGATCGCCTGGGTCATTCGAATCATCGTCCGCGCCGTCGTCTTCTGAGGCTTCGCATCGGAGGCAAAATCCGGATGGTGCGTCGCCGCGTCGGGAGCATGGCAGAAGGAGCACTCCACGCCCAGTGCCGCCGTGTATCCGCGCATCGTCGCGATCAGGTCATGCGAGGAAATATCCTTCGGCAGCACCTGCAAATTTTTCGGCTTCGGCATCTCGTGATGCATCCGCACATTCGACTGCGCGCCGGAACCAGCGGGAGCCATTTGCGCGCCCACGGGAAGAACGGCCATCAGTGCGGCGGCGACAACAAAAGCAGGAAACGATCGCATACAGAACATCCTCCGGGCAAGCAGCCTTCGCCAGCCATTGTACATAGACCAATTACCAACCGCGCACAATTCAGCGCGGGTGCATGCCTATAACCCGCCCTGAGTGTGCCCCCGCCCACGATGGTCATCCCAAATATCCCACCCCACCACCCACGATGTCATCCCGAGCGAGCGAAGCGACGAGGGACCTGCGGTTTGCCTCAGTCCGCAGGTGGCCCACACAAGCCGCTTTTGCTTGTGTGGGGTAATTGGGTCTACGACGCCGATGGCCGGGTGCCCCATGTCTCGCTTTTGAGACATGGGAGGGATGCGGGACAAACCGTCTCAAAAGCGGTTCACCCCAAAACTTGTCAAGAGGTACACGCATTAACCCACACAA
>JBAUHD010000192.1:0-5744 GCA_049680085.1 Acidobacteriaceae bacterium | reverse complement strand
CCCCGGAATCGCCGCTCCCTCCGCAAACGCCCGCTCCAAAGAAGCCCAGTCCGTCGGCTGCGCCACCTTAAACCGCGACAGAGCGTAGTAGCCCTCCTCATTGCGCCCCTTCACCGAAACCAGCACGCGGTCGCCCACCGCCAGAGGCTCCGCGTCAGAAACCGGCAACACGCCCTCCACCTTAAACCCAATATCCAAAAACGCCTGCTCCGCGGAAACGGCAACCACGGTGCCCTCAATCTGCCGCCCGCCTTCCTCAGGCGCACGCGCATGAGCGCGCTCATATTCAGCAAACACAGCGTCAAACGACTCGCCGGAAGCGGTCTCGGTCTGGTTCAATTCTTCAGAGGAATGGAGTTGGGAGGTTTCAGGATTCGTCATGGGAGATAAGCCATTTTTGCACACGCCCAGCAGGATGGTCATGCTCACCATATGTGCGGCAACCGACAAGACTGCCACTCATACAAGCAAAACGGATAAAATCAATCCAGGCCAGCGAAACACCTCGCCGGAGATATGGACAAGACCATCCGCATATTCGACAGCCACCGCGAAATGAAAGCTCAGGAATATCGCTATTGGCAAAGCCGTCCAGTGCATGAGCGCATGGACGCCGTCACCGAACTTACAATTGCCGCTTACAAGATGAAAGACCCGGATTTCAATGTTCGACGACTTCAAAGAACTCTTGTCGTTCTTCAACGCCCACAGCGTTAAATACCTGATCGTGGGAGGCCACGCCGTCTCCTTTCATGCGCAGCCACGTGCCACCAAAGACCTCGACCTGTTTATCAAGGCGGACCCTCAGAATGCGAAGGCCGCCTATGCCGCTCTTGCCAGCTTCGGCGCTCCCCTTTCCAATATCACGGAAGCTGATCTTGCGGACCCGCACAAGTTTCTCCGCTTCGGACGAGAGCCCGTTGCCATCGATATCCTGCCGGAAATTGATGGGGTCAATTTTGACGAAGCGTGGTCCCGCCGGGTTACCGGAACAATCGATACAAAAACCGGCATGACCGCGTTTTTTATTTCCAGGGATGACCTGATCGCGTCGAAACTAGCGGCTGGCCGTCTGCGCGACCTCGCAGATGCTGAAGAAATACGAGAGGCACAGAGCAGGAAAGTTGATGACACGCCGATGTAGCCTCCCTCAATTCCCCGCCTGCTCCTCCACCCTCTCGATCTCCTCCGATGGAACAATCCCCAACTCGATATAGACAGGCCGCATCTGCGCGCGAATCATCTTCATCCGCGAGGTAAACAGCGCCGCGCCCACAATGCAGCAGCTTCCCGTCAGCATCACCGTCCGCGGCGCGCCGATCCAGTGCGCCAGCCCGCCCGCCAGCAAACTCCCAAACGGAGCCATCCCCACAAACGCCGCCGTGTAGTAGCTCATCACGCGTCCCCGCATCTCCTCATGCACCAGCGTCTGAATAATCGTGTTGCTCGCCGTCAGCCCCTGCATCATCCCAAAGCCCACCACCACCATCAGCGCCAGCGACATCCACAAAACATTCGACAGCCCGAACAAAACAAGCCCCACTCCAAACAGCCCCGCCGAGATCGGAAGCATTTTCAACAGCCCCCGCACCGACTTCCGCGCCACCAGCGACAGCGCCGAAACCAACGCCCCCACTCCCGCCGCGCCCATCAGGAACCCAAGAGTATGCGCGCCTCCATGCAGCACCTTCTCCGCAAACACCGGCATCAACACCGCGTACGGCATCCCCATCAGGCTCACCAGCGCGAACAGCAGCAGAATCGAACGCACCGGAATAAACGCGGACACATAAGCCCAGCCCTCGCGCAACTGCTCCGTCATCGAAGTCGCGGCCCGCTTCACGTCGGCAACCTGCACATGCATCATCACCAGCGAAGCGATCACGGCGATATAGCTCACGCCGTCAATCAAAAAACACCAGCCTTCGCTCGTCGCCGCAATCACAATCCCCGCCAGCGAAGGCCCCAACAGCCGCGCCAGATTCACCATCGACGAATTAATCGCAATGGCGTTCGACAGGTCGTTCCTGTCCTCCACCATCTGCACCATGAACGCCTGCCGCCCCGGCATATCAAACGCGTTAATGAAACCCTGAAACGCGCTCAACACAAGAATTTCGTGAATCGTAATCCGATGCGAAAGCGTAAGCCCGGCCAGCGCCAGTGACTGCACCATCGCCAGCGATTGCGTCCAGATCAGCACCGTCCGCCGGTTCAGCCGGTCCACCAGCACACCCGCAAACGGAGCCAGCAAAAAAGTGGGAATCTGTCCCGCAAAGCTCACCACGCCCAGCAGCAGCGCCGACCCGGTCAGCCGATACACCAGCCACGCCGTCGCAATCCGCGTCATCCACGTGCCGATCAGCGAAATGCTCTGCCCGCCAAAAAACAGCCGGAAATTCCGATGACGCAGCGCCCGCCACGTATGCGACAAATCATGGCGCGGGGGCTTCGGATTCGATTCCGGCATTCTCTCCTGCGGAGGACTCGTTCCCATTCTGCTTTCTATTTTGGATACGCGGCTTTGCGGTTATCCAACTCCGCCGCCTGTTTGGAAGAGGACGGGCTTCAGCTTTTGAAGGGGACGGGCTTCAGCCCGTCCGTAAGACCCCAAAATGAAGGGCGGCAGCCGCTGAGGGACGGCTCCGCGACCCGTTCAGATACTTTCCCGGCTCAGGCTTTTCTTCAGAAACCCCAGCGAACGCTCCCGCGCCAGCTTCGACGAAACCGCATCGTAGCTCGCCCGCCCCTCGCAGTTGAACCCGTGCCCCGCGTCATAAAAATAAACCGGAACCTCAGGATGCGCCGCCTCAATCTTCGCCACCGCCTCCCGCGAAATGTGCGCGTCCTTCCCGCCGAAATGCAGCATTACCGGACATTCCGGCACTTCCTCCGCATATTGCGCGATCAGCCCACCGTAGTACCCCACCGCCGCATCCACTTTCAGCCTGCAAGCCGCCAGCCATGCAATCGACCCGCCCAGGCAATAGCCGATCACGCCCGTCCTCTTCCCCGTCCGGTTGCGCGCATACTCAATCGCTGCCGCCGTGTCCTTCAACATGGTTTCCATCTTCATTTTCTTGGAGAACGACATCGCCTTCTGCACGTCCTCGCCCTCGTAGTTCAACTCCACCCCACGCTCAATGCGATCAAACAGCGCTGGAGCCACCGCCAGAAATCCGTCCTTCGCATACCCATCCGCGACCGACCGGATATGCGCGTTCACTCCAAAAATTTCCTGAACCACCACCAGCGCCGCAATCGGCTCACCCTCCGGCTCCGCGACATACACGTCAAGTTCATGCCCGTCTTCGGCCTTGATATTCAATAGACCCCCCATCCTTCCCTCCGCGCCTCTCGCGTTCCAGGACTCACCCTCTGCCCCCCGCGGCCTGCTTCTCCAGCTTCCCTGCCCACCGCAAAAACGACAGCAGCTTCCACTTCTCCCGCCACGCAAACCGCAGCATCCCCATCGCGGTAATACTCTCCGCTTGGATGCCCGAGTAGGTCTCCATGCGCCACTTCAGGTACTCGCTGCGCCACGGACGCAAACGGCATCCGCTCGTGGCGCTCCATAAAAATCGAATCGCGGCGATCACCTACCCTCCCACAAAAGTATAGAAGCAGCGCTCCCACCCGCAGGGAAAACTCTACAACTCAAACCCGCGTCCAAGCCTGTATCCGGCGAACCGCATTGCCAAATCTTATGGCGTGGGTCGGTTTGAGCAGATTCGTATCAGGGCACGACTTTAGTCGTGCCGAGAAGGCTTGAAACAAAATCGGGGCTTTAGCCCCTGAGGGATGTTCCGTTCAAAACTGACTCCCCGCAACCAAAGCCCTTCAGGAGGCGACCGTGACCGATGCTTCAGATGTACTCGTAGAACGCTTACTCGCCTGGGGAGTCGACACCATCTTCGGCCTCCCCGGAGACGGAATCAACGGCGTCTTTGAAGCCCTTCGCAAGCAGAAGGACAAAATTCGCTTCATCCACGTCCGCCATGAGGAATCCGCCGCCTTCATGGCCTGTGCCTACGCAAAATTCACGGGTCGCCTCGGCGTCTGCATCGCCACCTCCGGACCCGGCGGCATTCATTTGCTCAACGGCCTCTATGACGCGAAGCTGGACCAACAGCCCGTCCTCGCCATCACCGGAATGCAGCACAGCGACCTCATCGGCACCTTCACCCAGCAGGACGTGGAGCTCGACAAGCTCTTCATGAACGTGGCCGTCTACAACCAGCGCGTCATGAACGGAGCGCACATGGAGTCGGTCGCCGACCTCGCCATTCGTACCGCCCTCACCCAGCGCGGCGTCGCCCACATCACCATTCCCGTCGATGTGCAGGTCGAGTCCATGAAGAAGGGCCGCACCGAGCGCAACCCCGTCCACCACACCTCCGCCATCCCCGCCAACTTTCAGCAGTTGCCCTCGCGCGTTGAGTTTGAGCATGCCGCCGACATCCTCAACCGCGGCAAGCGGATCGCCATCCTCGCCGGCCAGGGCGCTCTGCACGCCACCGACGAACTCGAACAAATGGCCGAAAAACTCGGAGCCCCCATCATCAAGCCGCTTCTCGGAAAAGCCTCCGTTCCCGACGACAGCCCTTACACCACCGGCGGCATCGGACTGCTCGGAACCGAACCCTCCCAGGACGCCCTCGAAGATTGCGACACCTTATTTATGGTGGGCACCTCATTCCCCTATATCGAATTTCTGCCCCAACCCGGCTCCGTAAAATGCGTGCAAATCGACATCGATCCGCAGCGCATCAGCCTCCGTTATCCAGTCGATGTGGGCCTCGTCGGCGACTCAAAAAACTGCCTCCGCGCCCTCATGCCCTTGCTCAAGCAGCATAAGAAGGGCTTCCTCGAAAAGGCACAGAAGGGCAAAGCCGATTGGCAAAAGCTCATGGAAGAGCGCGGCACCTGGGACGATACCCCGATGAAGCCGCAGGTCATGGGCTGGGAGCTCGGCAAGCGCATTCCCTCCAACGCCATCGTCACTTCCGACTCCGGAACCATCACCACCTGGTGGGCGCGCTTTGTCCCCGCCCTGCGCGGACAAATGCATAGCTGCTCGGGAAATCTGGCCACCATGGCCTGCGGCCTGCCCTACGCCATCGCCGCCGCCATCGCCTGGCCTGACCGCCCCGTCTACTGCATCATCGGCGACGGCGGACTCAGCATGTTGCTCGGCGAGCTCATCACCGTCGCCGCCTACAAGCTCAACATCAAAATCATCCTCATCAAAAACAACACCCTCGGCCAGATCAAATGGGAGCAGATGGTCTTTCTCGGCAACCCCGAATACGGCGTCGATCTCTACCCCGCCGACTTCGTCACCATCGCCCGCGGCGCGGGCCTCGAAGCCATTCAGATCGACGATCCCAAACGATGCGGCGCCCAACTCGACGGCGTAATCAACCGCATCGGGCCAGTACTGATTGAAGCCGTCGTCGACCCGTTCACTCCGCCCATGCCCGCAAAAATCAAGGCGTCGCAAGCCGCCAGGTTCGCTGAAGCTCTCGTGCGAGGCGAGCCCAACACCACAAAAATCATCCTCACCAACGCCCACGAAAGAGTACGCGAATTAGTGTGATGGATTACAAACTGCCTTCTTGAAGGGGCGCTCACAGCCGGCGGAAAGGCTCGGCGCGTAGTTGGCTTTTGAAGGGGACGGGCTTCAGCCCGTCCGTTAAGTAACCCTGAAATTGGCGCGGCTTTAGCCGCTGAGGGATTGCCCC
>JBAUHD010000191.1:0-2823 GCA_049680085.1 Acidobacteriaceae bacterium | reverse complement strand
GCGGCGAACCTGAATGCGGCTTCAGGGATGAACGCCCTGCCCGGCGGAGGCCCGGTGCGGCCTTGCGGGCGCTGCGGAGCCCTCCTGCTCGCCGGGTTCAACTACTGTGGCCGCTGCGGCGCGCGCGCGACCTGATTCCTCGAAGACCAGGGAAGCAGCGGTTCATGGCTGCCTGGCCTTCTTCCCGTCTTTCTTGCCGAAGTCGAGGCCGAAGTGCAGGTCGTTGCGGGTTCCGGTGATCTGGATCGGGACCTCGGTCCCGGCTCCATTTTTTGAGAAGAACGGATCGACCGGCTTCAGCAGCAGCGACTTCCACCATCCGGAAACCATCTGCGAAATTTTCGCCTTCAGGCGCGCGGTGCCGTGAAAATCCACTCGGCTGCTGTTCAGCGTGTAGGTGCCGCTCATGGCGATATCGGCTCCGGGCACGGTGTAGTGCAGCCCGGTAATGATGATGCGGCTGTTATCCAGAGCAAAATTACCTTTCATGGCCGACGTCACATTGGCGTTGATAGTGTGGGCCGCGTCCTCCTTCGCCTTCTCCGGCTTCCCCTGCCCGCGCAGGCTGAGCTGGTCGATTTCGTCCTGCACTTTGGGATCGGTGAAGTGTACGCCCGTGACTGCGAAGCTCCCCTTGAGCCTCAGTTTTTGGGTCACGGAATCGGGTCCGGGCGGCAGTTGAAATTTGGTGTGCATCACGAGAGCGCCGGTCATGACGGGCGGCTGTGTGGCCGCGGCGAGAGTGAGCATATCTTCCAGGCGTCCGGGTTGCACCGTCACGTCGAGCGTGATGTTGTGGCCCTGGCCGGGGATCGAGACCACATCGCCGCGAGCGAGAATGTGCGAGTGCAGAAGGGTGGCGTCAACGGGGTCAAGATGGGTGTCGCCGTTGGTCCCGTCCACGACGGCGTGAAAGATGGTATGGAGCGGCATGGGGTGCCCGGCGGTGTCGAGCGAGAAATCCGGCGTGTCGGTTTCGCCATCCACCGTGATGTTGTTGAGCGTGCCTTCGTATTTCCCCGTGGACGAAAGGATGCCGCCGATGCCCTTGAACGTGCCGAGGTCGGCATGGCTGAACTTGTAGGTTCCGCTCACCGGCGTGCTGCCGGGGTCGTGCTCGGCGAAGGGCCCGAAGGAGCCGGTGGTATCAATGTTGCCGATGGGCTTGGGATTGATGAGCGTCGCGTGGAACCGCATGGGGTGTCCCGCCCCGATTGCGTGCAGCTCGATCTGGCTGATTTCAAAGTCGAGCGGAACCTTTCCGGGCTTATTGGTTCCCAGCACCAACGAGGCGTGATCAATTTCCAGCCGGTCCACAATGATGGAAACTTTGCCGGAGCTCGAACCGCCTGGATTCGCGCTGGGCAGATCGCCGCGCTGCTGTTTGGGAGGCAGATGAATGTCGAGCCCGTAAATATGCACCCCGTGGACGTGCATCGGGGTCCGCAGCAAGCCCTGCCAATCGATGCGGAAGGTGAACTTCTGGATCGCGAAAAGAGGGTCGGTCATCTGGAGATGGTTTGGGTAGAGCTTCAGGCCGGACCCCGTCACCTCAAAGCCGTGCCAGGCGGAGACATTAAACGTGGCCAACTCCACCCGGCTGTCGTAACGGCTGGAGAGAGTTTGAACCACCCGCTGTTTGAGAATCGGCTCGGCGCGATGGAAGTAGATGGCGAAGATGATGAAGGCCGCGGCAAACAGCAGGAAAACAGCGAATCCGACCCAGGCGGTGACGCGGACCCACCGCGGCCTGCGCCGCTTTTGGGGGCCAGCGGCGGATTGGGTTGGATCGGACATTGCGTTCTTTCCACTTGCGAAGTGTTCGGCGTGGCGCGGCGGACTTCCTTCCACGTTTGGCTTCGCTGGTTAGAAGCACAGATTGGGTTTCGCGTTGGATTCTGATTTTCTGCGAGAAGAGGCGGAGGACTCGCTGCGGCGGACTGCGGGAAGGTCGTGAGTGGATTTACAAAAAGCGCAGCGTTGGAACACGCGATAGCGCGCCGCATTCGACGGCGTAGCGATAGAACCGGTCCAGTCCTTCGAGGCAGGCATCATCCAGCGAGTAGTAGATGTTTTCGCGGAGGTAGGCGCGCATTTCCTCGGCGGAAAGGGGCATGCGCGCGGACCACTCCCGCGCCAGATCATCAATGTGCGCGAGACCGTGGTCGCGGGACTGCTCAAAATCTTCGATCAGTTGCGATCGCGTAACCGTGTCCGGTCCGAATGCCGCTTCGCGCACGGCCCAGAAAGCCGAGACCCACGGGGTTCCGGTCCACGCGCGCCACTCGTGCGCCAAGTCAAGATAGTCGAGCCGCTCGCCGGTGCGGGCCTCGCGCGCCGCGCTGTCTTTGAGCGCCAGCAGCGCGGGATCGCCGATGAGTAGCGCGGCGTCGGCCACGCGCAACATGGCTTCAAGATCGGGCGCGTGAGAGACAAACTCCGGCGTGGTCTTCCAGAGCTTGCGAAAAAAGATGCGCGTGTAAGCGGCGGAGGTGAGTGAAGCTGTGTCCAGCGCGACGCGCTTCACTCCACGCACGCCGTCGCGATGCCGCACGACCAGCAGAATGGATTGCACATGGTCGAGCGAGGCAATGGCGCAGCGGGGGACGATGGCCGCTTCGGGCATCTCCGCATAGGCCGCCACGGGAACGAGGCCGATGTCCGCCGTGCTGGCCTGCAATCGGCGCGCGCACTCTGACGGCGTGGACGAAATAATTTCGTAGCGTTCGAGCAGCGCATCGCGCAGCGGAGGGTGCTCAAAGTCCCACATCAGCGGCGCGGGATTGGCGAAGTCGATGGCGGCGATGACCAGCTTTTTGGAAA
>JBAUHD010000190.1:0-4678 GCA_049680085.1 Acidobacteriaceae bacterium | reverse complement strand
TATCCGAGCATTCGCGTCGCGGAGAACAACGAGGCGGTGATCCAGGAATCCTCTGTTGTGCTGCTCTGTTTGAGGCCCTCGGATGCAGGGCTTCTGCGGGATCTTCCATTCAGAAAAGATGCGTCCGTGATCAGCGTGATGGCGGGCATTTCTCTCCGGGAACTGGGTGAAATTGTCGGGCCGGTCAAGAACATTGCGCGCGCCATTCCACTGACGTCGGTTGCCGCGAGGCGTGGCGTCACGCCCGTTTACCCCTTCATCGAACCTGCGCGTTCATTGTTCGCGCAGCTCGGAACGGTGATCGATGTCGCCGATGAATCGTCATTCAATCTATTTTCGACATCCACAGCAACGATCGCGGCGCATTTCGCTTATCTGGCTCGGATCAGTGATTGGCTTACATCGCGCGGGATCGCTTCGCTCGCGGCACGACAATATGTTGCGGCGATGTTCGGTGAGATCGCAGGCTCTCTGCAAGGGGTCGATCCCGATTTTCAGCGGCTTGCGAAAGAGCATGCGACTCCTGGCGGTATCAACGAGAGATTCTCTCAAATGATGACCGAGCAAGGCGTATGGGAGGCTGTTCATGGAGGACTCGATCAGATCCGGCGGCGGCTTGAGGATCGGTGAGCGAGCCGGGGTTGAGAAATCGCCCCGGTCGCGTCCCGTATTGCCGACAACCGATCCGCCACCCGGTCACCGTCTATTCATGGCGGAGTGCGGCAAGCGGAGAATTCTCTCCTGTGTCCTTCCAGAGCCGAAAGCCTACTATTTCGCGGAGAAACTGGACAATACGTGAGGAAATGTCCCAAATCGCACGGACCTTGAGACTTTATGGTGGAGCTAGACGGGCTCGAACCGTCGACCTCCTCGTTGCGAACGAGGCGCTCTCCCAACTGAGCTATAGCCCCACAATGGCGGGAGATACTTCGTAGATTCTATCAGCGCGGTCGCGATTTGCGGAAGCGCTCCGCCCTCAGGAGCGCGCGACGCGCGACCGGACGGCCGCCTCTAACTCCGCGCCAATCGTCTCCACTTGACCCTCGCCCAGGTCTGTCTGGGCAAGGTCCGCCGAGCCTCCTCCGCGAAGCCCGTGCGCAGCCAGCGTGTCACGCAACAGTTCTCCGCAATGGAACTCGAGATCGCGGCTCCTCGCCATCACCACGCGCGCAGGCCAGTTCTCCGCCGAGACCAGGACCGCGGCTGTCCGCGGAGCCGACGCCGCCAGATTCGAAGCCAACATGCGAACGTACTCCGGGTCGCGGTCCTTGAACGCGCGCCGCACCAGGCGCAGCCCGTCCTTCGGTTGCTCCTCGACCACAAGTCGCGCCGAATGGTATCCCGCCAGCTCTTCCCTGAGCCGTTGACGCTCCTTTTCCGTAGTTTTGGCGTCCGCTTTCATGCGCTCAATGACGCCGGGGACCTCATCGCCGCTGATTGACAAAAGGCCCGAAATCCTGCCGAGGAGCACAAAATCGTGCCCCGCCGTCTTTGTCGCGCGAAGCCCGCAGACAAACGACACGCGAATGCCCCGGCTCACCTTTTCAGTTCCGCGCAGCAGCAGCCCGCCAATCTGGCCAGTCGCGCGAACATGGGTTCCTCCGCAGGCGTTCAGGTCGTATTCGGCAATTTCAATCAGGCGAATCAGCCCCGCGCGCTGGGGAAGCTTGTGCAGGCGGCCCGCCGCCAGCATGGCATCGGCCTCCGCGCGGTCCACTTGCCGGACCGTGACGCCCCGGTCCTCGGCAATCAGTTCGTTGGCAATGCGCTCCACCCGCTCCAGGCTGTGTTGGGCGATGGGACCGCTCGCCAGATCGATATGGGAAACGACATCGCCCAGGTGAAAGGAAACCGTGGGTGCCTTCAACTCGTGCGCAAACACCGCCGAAAGCAGATGCTGCCCGGAGTGCTGCTGCATGTGGTCAAGCCGGCGCGGCCAGTCGATGGTTCCTCGCACCTCGGTGCCCGCTGCCAGCGGTTTGCGAATATAGTGCCAGACGGTCCCCTGCTCGTCTTCTTCGACGGACTCAATGGATGCCTCCAGCACCGCTCCGCTGCGCGAGTTCGCGGTGAGCGAGCCGGTGTCGCAGGGCTGGCCTCCGCTGGTGGGATAAAAGGCGGAGCGGTTGAGTGCCACCTGCCAGATAGAAACGCCCCCCACGCGCGAAGACTCGCGAACGTCCACGACTTTCGCGGGGAAGGCTTGCAAAAAGGAGTCCGCATAGTAGAGCCGATCCGTCATACGCCCAGTCTAGCCCAAAAGCTGCCTCCACAAATCACCGGGGACAGCGTAGTTAAGCGTTTTTGTTCGAGTGGTTTTTCAGTGCCGGCATCCGCCGGAGAACTTTCTTCCGCAAACCGCGTTCAGACTATTAAGGGATAGCCCTATGCGTCCGTTTCACCGCTTTTTCCCCGCCCTGCTCTCCACGCTGATGTGCCTCGCGCCGGCTTTGGGCCATGCCCAGACTGCGCCGTCGACCGACGCATGGCTGCTTCAAAGCATGGCTCCGCTCAGCCAGAATGCCAGCTTCCATACTGATTTCACATTCAACAGGCAAATGCTTGGGGCTCTGGGCGGCATCTCCGGCGACGCGGACACCCAGCGCATTCTGGATCGACTCGAATCCGTCACGGTGCATCTCTACCGCTATCCCGAGCCTGGACTCTATGATCCGGCTGTGCGGAACGCGCTCGCCGAACAGTATCGCCTGCGGGGATGGACGCATTTGACGGCCGCGGCGCACCACGGCCCTGTACCCGCCGGAGGCACCGATCTTTGGATTCACTATGAGCATGGCAACATCGAAGGAATGACCCTGCTCAACGCCGAGCCCCAGTCCCTGAATCTTGTTGAAGTGAACGGAGTCCTCAGCCCGGTGGACCTGCTGCACCTGCGAGGGCACTTTGGAATCCCACGCTTCTCCGGAGATCATTTTGAGAACGGAGCCACCCCCCGCGCACCCGCGGAGAACCGCTAGCGGCGGCCTCATCCATGATTCAGGAGTAGCAAGGCATTTCTCAGCGGCTGGAATCCGCTTCGATTTTCTGCGAATTGCAGCACGAATAGAGCGGCGGTCTTATCTCATCCATTGCATCTTCGCCGCTCCGTGACCGACGGGAGCGAGGGAGCGGCCACGCGAAGCGGTTGCCTGGACGGCCAGTCCCCTATATCGAGCTCATGTTCAGCAGAAACTCCGCGTTGTTCCGTGTCTTGCCCAGCTTATCCACCAGCAGTTCCATGGCCTCGACCGGCGACAGCGGATTGAGCACCTTGCGCAGCACCCAGATGCGCTGCAGGTCTTCCTTGGGAATGAGCAGTTCTTCTTTACGCGTGCCGGAGCGCTGAATGTCAATGGCCGGGAACACGCGCTTGTCGACCAGCTTGCGGTCGAGGATGATTTCCATGTTGCCGGTGCCTTTGAATTCCTCGAAGATCACTTCATCCATGCGCGATCCGGTATCGACCAGCGCCGTCGCAATGATGGTCAGCGAGCCGCCCTCTTCGATGTTGCGGGCTGCGCCGAAAAACCGCTTCGGCCTCTGCAGCGCATTGGAGTCCACGCCGCCCGAGAGCACTTTGCCCGACGGAGGAACAATGGTGTTGTAGGCGCGTGCGAGGCGCGTAATGGAGTCAAGCAGAATCACGACATCGCGCTTGTGCTCGACCAGGCGCTTGGCCTTTTCAATCACCATTTCCGCCACCTGAACGTGGCGCGCCGCCGGCTCGTCAAACGTGGAGCTGATGACCTCGCCCTTCACTGAACGCTGCATGTCCGTAACTTCTTCCGGGCGCTCGTCGATCAGCAGCACGATCAACACAATTTCCGGATGGTTGGCCGTGACGGAGTTCGCAATCGATTGCAGCAGCACGGTTTTGCCGGTGCGCGGCGGCGCGACGATCAAACCGCGCTGCCCCTTGCCCACCGGCGTGAGCAGGTCCTTGACGCGGCCGCTGATGTTCTCGCGTACCGTCTCCATCTTGATCCGCTCCTGCGGGTAAAGAGGCGTCAAATTGTCGAACAGAATCTTATTGCGCGTCTCCTCGGGCGACTCAAAATTGATAGCCTCGATCTTGACCAGCGCGAAATATTTCTCGCCTTCATGCGGCGGGCGGACATTGCCGCTGATGGTGTCGCCGGTCTTCAGATCGAACTTGCGAATCTGCGACGGTGAAACGTAAATGTCATCCGGGCCGGGCAGGTAGTTGTAGTCGGGCGAGCGCAGGAAGCCGTAGCCGTCGGGCAGAATTTCCAGCACGCCCTCGGCGAAAATGTGGCCCTCTTTTTCGCTCTGCGCCTGCAGGATTCGGAAGATCAGGTCCTGCTTGCGCATGCCGCTGGCGCCGGCGATTTCGAGCGAGCGCGCAATGCGGCTCAGCTCCGTTATGTTCTTTTCTTTCAGTTCAGAGATTGTCATGCTTTACCTGCGGATTTGGATCAGGATGGAGGATGCTTAGGAAGGGAAAAAGCCAGGGGAGCGGGGAGGGATGAAGGGATGAGGGTTCCGGGAAAATTCTGGATTGGACAGTCGCGCCGCGCCTAGGCGGCGCGGCGGTTCTGTGTGGAAGCGGACTCTTCGATCGAGTCCGCCGAAGCGGCGGGATTGCTTTCCTGAAAGCGGACCAGGACTTCGTTCGTCGTGTCCTGCAGCCGAGTATTGGGCTTGTGCAGCTTGCGCG
>JBAUHD010000189.1:0-3534 GCA_049680085.1 Acidobacteriaceae bacterium | reverse complement strand
CCTTCAACATCGCCGCAGTGATAGCAGCCGGCAAGCCTGACGGTGAAGGGATAATCGCCCGGCGCGGGAGCGGCAATGGTCCCCGTCCAGCGCACGCCAAAGTCGTTCATGGAAGCGCCGGGAGCGGGGCTGGCCGCGTTCCAGTCGAAGTTGATGAGGCGGTCGGTGCGCGTGAGCACCGGCTTTGCGGTCATGGTGGACGAGGCGAAGTATTCGCCCTTCAGCCCCTGCCGGCTCGAATTCGCGGATGGGTGAAACGCGGTCTCCGGCACAGGAACCGGCAGCTCAGAGACGTAAGGCGAGCCCTGCGCGTAGAGAATGTTTGCGTTGGCGAATTCCGCCCTCATGCCATCGAGCGGCAGTACCGGGTGGGAGGGAATCGCGTTGTAGTTGCCCTCAATCGCCGCCAGCGACTCGGCGTTCGGCCCGACCACGGCAATGGTGTGGACGCCCTTCAGCGGCAGAAAATTCTTTTCGTTCTTCAGCAGCACCATCGACTCGCGCGCCATCTTCAGCGCCAGCGCGCGATGCGCGGGCGTGTCGTCCTCACTCATGGGAATCCTCTCGTAAGGATTCATGCTCGCCGGGTCGAACATCCCCAATCGGAAGCGCGCCGTGAACAGCCGCTCCACGGCAGTGTTCAGCGCGGCCTCGGAGATCAGCCCATCCTTCACCGCCTTGGTCAGCGCTTTGTATGTGTCGCCGCAATTCGTGTCTGTCCCAGCCAGCACCGCCGTGGCCGAGGCGTGCTCGGCGTCGGGCGAATAGTGGTGGCCGTGCGGCGAAAAGAAATCATCAATCGCCCCGCAGTCGGAGGTGACAAATCCAGCAAACTTCCAATCACGGCGCAACGTCTGCTCGAGCAGCATTTTGTTGGCGCAGGCGGGCACGCCGTCAATGGCGTTGTAGGCGCACATCAGCGAGTCGGCATGGCCCTGCACCACCGTCGCGCGAAACGCCGGAAGGTACGTGTCCTGAAGATCGTAGGGCGAAACGTTGACGTTGAATTTGTGCCGCAGGGGCTCCGGGCCGCTGTGTACGTCGTAGTGCTTCGGCGTGGCCACCGTCTTCAGGTAATGCGGATTGTCCCCTTGCAGCCCCTTCACAAACGCCACGCCCATCTGGCTGGTCAGGAACGGGTCCTCGCCGTAGGTTTCCTGGCCGCGTCCCCAGCGCGGATCGCGAAAAATGTTGATGTTGGGCGCCCACAGCGTAAGTCCGAAATAGATGCTGTGAATGTTCTCGCGGATGGCCTGGTTATACTTGGCGCGCGCCTCGGTCGAAATCACCGTCGCCATGTCATGCACCAGCGGCGCGTCAAACGTCGCCGCGTTGCCGATGGCCTGCGGAAACACCGTCGCATACCCGGAGCGCGCAATGCCGTGCAGCCCCTCGCTCCACCAGTTGTAGGCCGGCACCCCCAGCCGCGGAATCGCAGCCGAGCTGTTCATGGTCTGCGAAACCTTCTCCTCCAGCGTCATGCGCGAGACAAGATCAGCAGCCCTCTGCTCCGGCGAAAGCGCCGTGTTCTGGTACGGCAATTCCTTGCTTTGCCCATTCGCGCTTTGCCCGTTCGCCGGCAATCCGTCCAGCGCGAACCCCAGCAGCAGAACCGCCGCGAACCCCATACCGATGGATTTTGTTGCCTTGGACAACTTGCCGTTACTCTTCATAGCGTCCGCCCTTCGGTTGCCTCAATCGATTTACCCGCACCATTCTACTGGTTGACTCCGCTGGCAAGATAGCCCCCATCCACCACAAGAATTTCTCCGGTGACAAACGACGCCGCGTCGGAAGCCAGATAAACCGCGGCCCCGGCAATCTCATCGGGATGACCGAACCGGTTCATGGGCGTGCGCAGTAACTGCTCGCGCCCCCGCCCGGTGTTGTGCACCAGATTGCTGTTGAGCGCGGTCGGGAAGACGCCGGGAGCGATGGCGTTTACCGTCACTCCGCTCGGCGCAAGCTCGATGGCGAGCGATTTGGTCAGCGAACCCACGCCGGCCTTGCTTGCCCCATAAGCCGCCACATCGCGAAACGCGACAAACGTGGCCAGCGACGCGATGTTCACGATGCGTCCGTACTTCCTTTCGACCATGCGCGGCGCGAAGATCTGGCAGGCGCGCAGCACTCCGGTTAGATTGGTATCGAGGATCGCCTGCCAGTCCTCCTCCGCGCATTCCAACGTGGGAACGTGCATCGTCGTTCCAGCGGCGTTGACGAGGATGTCCACCCGGCCAAAGCGTTCCGTCACAATTTTGTGCAGTTCTTCGAGCGAGGCGCGGTCGCGCACGTCGGCGGTCGCGCGCAGTGTGCGGCGTCCCAGGGCCTCAATAGCCCCTGCGGTCGCCTCCACTTCTTCAGGGCGGCGTGCGGAGGCAACGGTGTCGGCCCCGGCCTGGGCCAGCCCGAGCGCAATGGCCCGTCCCAGCCCGGAGGTGCCTCCAACTACCACTGCGCATTTCCCCGTCAGATCAAAAATCTCTTGCCCCAAATGATTTACTCCATGTCGCAAACTTAATCACCATACAGCAGCCGGGGCGGCGCTGTCTCACTTTTTTTCCAAAGAGCCCTTTCCAAGCGCGAAAAGCGCCGTCTCGGTTCAGCACGGCCCGCTTCACTCCCCGTCGCTCCTGCTGTAGCCTTGCCATAGAAACTGAATGCGGAGCGGGGATCAATGAAAGTTCTGGTGATTGGCGCGGGCGGCCGCGAACACGCGCTGGTGTGGGCGCTGAACAAGTCGCCGCGGGTAACGGAGATTGTCTGCGCGCCGGGCAACGGAGGCATCGCCGCAATCGCGCGCTGCATCCCGGCAAGATTAAGCGATTTGAGCGACCTGCTGCGGGTCGTCGCCGCCGAACATCCCGACCTTACCGTCGTCGGACCGGAGCTCCCACTGTCGCTGGGCCTGGTCGATGAGCTGCGCCGCCGAGGACTCGCCGTCTTCGGGCCCACACAGGCAGCGGCCATGCTCGAAACCAGCAAGGGATTCGCCAAGCGATTCATGCAGCGGCATAATATTCCCACCGCCAGCTACGCGGTTTGCGCGGGTCGCGACGAGGCGCTGGAAACCCTGGGCCGCTTCCATCTGCCGGTGGTGATCAAGGCCGATGGGCTGGCCGCCGGCAAGGGCGTGCTCATCTGCGAAACCAAAGCCCAGGCCGAAGAGGCCATCGCCGGCCTGTTCAGCGGCAAGCTGCTGGGCACGGCGGAAACCACCGTCCTGCTGGAAGAATTCCTGACCGGCGAAGAGCTCTCCTTCCTGCTGCTGACCGACGGAAAGCACGTTGCGCCGCTGGCTCCCGCGCAGGATCATAAGCGGCTGGGGGAGGGCGACACCGGCCCCAACACCGGCGGCATGGGCGTCTACTCCACCGACGACATGCTGGACGAAACCATGCGCGAGTGGCTGCTGCACCATGTCGCCCAGCCCACCATCGACGGCATGGCCGCCGAGGACACGCCCTTCACCGGCGTGCTTTACTGCGGGCTCATGATGACGGCCAAGGGTCCAATGGTGCTCGAATACAACGC